>NZ_JBBCVB010000015.1:0-144676 GCF_037199905.1 Serratia sp. MMO-28 | reverse complement strand
TGACATTACGGCTGTTGAGTACGACCCGAACAAGTACGCCCGCATCGATACCGGCGCACGGATTGAAGACCGCCCGATCTCCGTTATCCCGCCCGGCGTCCAGGCACCGCCGACGAACGTCAGGATCAGCGAGAACTCAGCAACGATTCAAGGGCTGGCCGTGGCCACGCTCTATGTGACGTGGGACAGAGCTGAGAACGCAATAGCGTATGAAACAGAATGGCGCAGGGATAACGGTAACTGGATCCCCGGCCCGCGAGTATCAACGCTGGGCTTTGAGATTCAGGGCATCTATGCTGGTCGCTATCAGGCCCGCGTCCGGGCGATAAACCCGGTTGAGATTTCGAGCGTGTGGGCCAATGCGCCCGAACAGCAGCTCCACGGCAAAATCGGCGAGCCGCCCGCACTGGCCAGCTTTACCACCACCGGGCAGGTATTCGGTATTGTGTTGAACTGGGCATTCCCGCCCGGCGCAGAGGATACCCAGCGTACTGAGATTTGGTACAGCACGCAACCGGACGGCACCGGCGCTATGCACCTGGGGGATTATGCCTACCCCCAGCGGAGCCACACAATGACCGGCCTTGCAGCCGGTGTGCAATTCTGGTTTCAGGCTCGACTTGTTGATCGCCTTGGCAATGCCGGGCCGTGGACAGCTTGGGTAAAAGGCTCATCAAGCAGCGAAGCTGATGAGATTCTGGACTATCTCACCGGCCAAATCACTGAAACCCAACTCGGTAAAGACCTGCTGGGGCCGATAGAAGACGCCAGCCAGCTAAAAAATATGTGGTCCATCAAAGTTGGCAAGACTTGGGATGGAAAGCTTTACTCTGCAGGGATTGGTGTCGGTGTGGAAAACACCCCGGCAGGAATGCAGAGCCAGGTGCTTTTCATGGCTGACCGATTCGCGTTTTTAAATGTCACAAACGGCGTGGTATCAACGCCATTTGCCATTGATGGTGGGCAGACATTTATTAATGCTGCGTTCATTAAAGACGGCACAATTACTAATGCTAAAATCGGTAACTATATTAGTTCCAATAATTATATTGCAGGTAAATCAGGATGGTTTATCAATAAGGATGGTAATGCTGAATTTCAGGCTGTAACAGTAAGGGGAACTATTTTAGCTGATAATGGATATTTTAAAGGGGATATTACAGGAGCAAATGGCACATTCCTAGGCACGGTGAAAGCAAATAGAATTCAAGGTGATTTAGTTGATATCAACAACCAGGTCACAAATGTCAATCTCAACAGATGGATAGAAAGCGGTGGTTACGTTGATATTAATATAGCGTATATACAAGCTGCTGAATTTGGTCGTCATGGATTCATTACAGGACTCCTACCAGGAGTCATGCTTTATCGTAGCGACGATTGGCAGACGAAAATTTATGCAAAACCGGGTAGTGTTGTTAGTGCCTTGGGCCTCGGCGGGGCAATAGCTGACGTCGCCTTGTTTTTGAATGGCCTGTTAATAGCACAGACAGATGCTGCGAATGATAGTCCGCTAGGTGAAGGTAGAGGGGTATCAATACCAACTACGCCGTTCAGCATAAATGCAAACACCGGGAGTTATTTAACACTACGCATTAAAAATGTTGGAAGGGAAGGGAACTGGATAAGTTGCCAGTTGCAATGCGCAATAACAGCATCACGGGCAACGCCTAACATCGTATTTCTTGTTTAGTGAAATTCTTAATTAACCATACCCGCCGTAGCGCGGGTTTTTTATGTGGAGAATAAACCATGGCAGTTATTAGCGGTATTCTGAAAGACCCGATCGGCGGCCCGCGCGTCGGCGTAGTAATCGAATTACGCGCAATCAGAACGTCAGCGACAGTTGTTAACCAAGCTCGTTCTCAGTCGATCACTGATGCGGCCGGGAAATACACGCTGACTGTAGAGCCTGGTGCATACGATGTAATGATCACGGCGGGTGGCCGTCAGCCTGAGCGCGTGGGCGGTATCACAGTAGCGCTCAACTCGCAGAACGGGACGCTGAACGACTTTCTGACAATGCCTGGTGAAGCCGATCTCACTCCTGAGATTGTGGCCACTGTTGATCGTATGCGTGCAGAAGCGGCAAACTCAGCAGCAGCGGCAAAGACGAGCGAGACAAATGCTAAGGCAAGTTCAGATAATGCTGCAGCGGTGCTTGCAAATACGTTCACAAAAACCCAACTCAGCAACCTGAATTTTTCGCCAACTGAAGCAACCGCAAACGCAGTATGGCGCAAAGTCGGCACGGTGAAGAACATGGTCCAGGGTGGCCAAACTATCGTTATCAGGATCGGCGGGACTGCATCGTATAACGGGCATCCTAATGCTAACGGCTTACTGGATATTGTTATTCGTACCGGCAGTGGCTCTGTAACGGGTGTTAATACAGTTGGCCGTGCATCAGCAACCGCGTTTATTACTAACGGCATAGGATTTGTTGGCTCAACTCAATTAATCAGCGACCTCGGATTGATTGAAACAGCGGCTAATACGTTTGATTTATATCTGAAGTTTAACCCATTCGTGAGCGGCATTTCGGCGGCTATTAGTGCAACGTCGATCTCACATATTGCAGATAACTGGACGTGGGGAAAAACAGAAGTAGCTGACCCTACAATCGTTTTAGAGCGTGAGATAATCAAAGTTTGGACAGAGGCCAGCTTACCGAATCCACTAAAAGTTGGCGATTATGGTTTTGGTTCGTATATGCCAGTAATCCTTGATGCCACTACGATTAATGATGCTGGGGTTAACAGATTTTTCCGCGTCCCTCAAAATACCGCAAATGCACCAAGCATTGCAGCTCAGGCTGGTTTAATGGCGGGGTACGACAGCGGCTCTCGCTTTCAGATGACTTGGGAACAAGGGGTATTAAATCCTTCAGTAGCAACACGAGTGCGAAACGCTACAACGAACGCGTGGGGGCCGTGGGTCACTTTTTGGCACACAGGAAACTTACCGACTCCATTAAAAGCTGGCGATTATGGCTTGGGTGGTGGTCCGTTGCATCAGGATGATACAAAGCAGACCATTGGCCGAATTTATCGTGTTACAACCAGCTCACTTAACAAACCCACCGCTGAACCATTATACGGGGTTTTATCGCTACCGATGGATGGCACTCCATCTGTCGGATATGTTTTCGTAAGCGCCACAGGTAAATTACGAACCGGGTTATCTGGAGCGTCGGGTAATCTTACTTCGTACAATATTTGGGGTGACTACAACACTACAGTAGACGCCAACGGCAACATCAAAAAGGCCTCTCCGATCGTCAAGCTGTTCGGTACCGGTGAATGTGAGCTCAACGAGCATAGCCAGGGCGTGACAACTGAGCGTATCAGCGAAGGGGTTTACCGGGTTTCCGGTGTACTTGGTTTTAACTCCGATGGCGCATGGGGTGGCCCGAACGGCGGTATCGGCTTACCGAAGGACAATAACGATCTGGCTTTGGTATGGGTGGATTATGAAGTCGATGAGTCCGGCGATCTGCTGATCAAGACTTTCCACCGCATCAACTCTACTGCGCCGAAGTTCGCACAGAACATTGTTGCCGGTTACAAGGAAGGTCAGCCGATCGACATTCCCGCTGGCCGCTGGATTGACCTGCGTGTAGAGATGCCAGCGGGCGACGAGCCAGAACCAATCCCAGAGCCCGATGCAGTACCGGATACCGATCAGCAGCCTGAGGCAGAAACTGAGCAGCCGGCCGAACTGGAACAGGGCGATACGCCGGAGGCTGAAACCAAGGAGTGATGACGGTGCCGGGATGGATCCCGGCTTGCAATTTATGGGTTGTGTACTAGATTTATCTTTGCCGTTTAATTGTTATTTAAATCAAAGGAATTGTTATGATTAAAAAAACTTTACTAATGTCAATCTTTGCTCTGGGTATGACTTCCTTCGCCTCTGTTGCTGCTGATGCTGCAGCTATGGCACATGAAGACGCGGCGGTTAAGCATGAAGCCGCGGTGAAGCACCACAAGAAGGCTGCTAAGCATCATGAAGAAGGAAAACACGAAGAGGCCAAGAAAGAGTCTGCAATGGCCTCTGAAAGCTCTAAAGTTGCTCATGAGAAAACCATGAGTGCTGATGCTGAAAGCACCAAGAAGTAAACCTAATGACGCTACCCCTACTTTGGTTTTGTAATGTGTGCTGATACTTTATCGCTGATGTTGGGGTGGCGTCCGTATCTCAGATGATGACCCTTCAATTTAGTTAACAGTTATGCATCGTCCTATAATTTGAAGTATTAATGCCATGCCCACCAACTAATTATGTTGAAAGCAGCGGCCGACAACAGAAGAACTAATGTGACTAAAACATCGGTGTCTATGTCTGGTTTCAAGCAAAAAACCTCACGTAATGGCATTAGGTTATGAAATATAGCCGCCATCTGTGAGTTTGCAACTTTCACGACTGAAACCAATCTTCAGCACTTTCCCATGTCTCCTGCAGTACCTCTTCGATCACCTCTCTGTCTGCCGGTGTACCACCGCGAACAGATAACCCATCACCACCAGCCAGCCGAACGGTTGCTTCAACGTCAGGAAATCTGCGCAGCAGGCGCTTGTTCAGTTCAACGGCCAGCGCAGCAGCGGCACCGTCAGGCAGCTTCTTTTTCTTGTCGATCGTCACTTCAACGTAAAGCATGATTAGTGCCTCCAGATATCAGCCACCAGCCATTGATCGGCCTCTTCAAACATTTCCTCAACTAGCGTCCTGGCTATCTTCTGCTGAGCCTCTTTCATGTCGTCGAACTTCAGCCCGCTGGTGGACGCAGGTTTCACAATAACTTCGGTACCGGGCAACTTCTTACTTACACGCTTATTTAACTCATCCTGGGCAAGATCCACTCCTTCTTTCGGGAATGTTGGGTTCTTGGTATCGATGCTTAACGTAATGCGCATAGCAGTATCCTCGCTGAGTGAATTACTGTTTATTTGTACAGTATAAAGCAAGAGAAAAAGCTTCTGCAAAACTATTTTTAACTGCCTGTTTTAAAAGTGGTTTTTAATTACAATATTTTCATGGTTTTCAGTGGTTGAAATGGAGATAACTATTTTATAAACAGTTGGTTATCTCCATTCCGCTCACCTAATGAAGCAGTATATCGAGAAGCATTCACCGCTGGATGCGGCGGCGTTTGAACCTAAGGGTGAGATTGTTTATCAGTAAAGGGATTTTACCTTGGCTAAGCGCAGCCTGGCAGCAGGCTGCGCTTAGCCAGCAATCAAGCCGTTGTGCAACAAAAATCAGGTAACAGAAAAATCGCGCTTTCCGTTTTACATGCGTTTAAAAGTGACATTGAAAGGTTTGCTGGCTCCCCTCCCATTTCCAATCTACCCAGTCGGGCATTTATTTCGAAGTGTGAAATATATCCTAGTATTCTTTATTTCCCTCTGTTAAACATCTCTTATGTTTTACAAGACTTGGAGTCTTCCAAGGTGTGTACTTTTCTACTCGGAGAGGGATTCTGTGATAAAGACGAAAAGTGTAATCATTAGCATGCTTATTTCTTTAGCATTGGTTGGCTGTGATAGCGCTGAAAAAAGCACGACGCAGAGCAGCAATAATAATGGAAGCAATAGCAGCAATAATAACGGTGGTAATAATGGCGCTGATATTAAGCCACCGAGCACTGCCCTGCCTTACTTTGCCGACTGGGAGAACGTTAACAGCGTCATCAAAAAAGATCCGGCAATGGAAACAGAAATTCAGCGCATTCTGGCGATGATGACGCTGGAAGAAAAAGTGGGCCAGATGATACAGCCTGATTTACGCGATGTGACGCCCGAAGAGGCAGAACAGTATAAATTAGGGTCTATCCTGAACGGCGGCGGCGCGGCGCCAGGCAATAATAAGTACGCCACCGCTGAAGAGTGGGCGAAAGAGGCGGACAAATATTGGTTAGCGCTGGAACGTGTTTATGAAGGGCGCGGATTCAGGATCCCGTTTATGTGGGCAACGGATGCGGTGCACGGCCATAACAACGTGTTTATGGCAACGGTTTTCCCGCACAACATCGGCTTGGGGGCAGCGCGTAACCCCGATCTGATTGAAAAGATCGGTGCCGTGACCGCGCGCGAGATTGTCGCTACCGGCTTGGACTGGACGTTTGCCCCAACCGTGGCCACGCCGCGTGACTATCGCTGGGGCCGCGTATACGAAGGTTATTCTGAAGATCCCGAGATCGTTTACGAATACGCGAAACGCATGGTTCAAGGTATTCAGGGCGGTGAGGAAGGCCTGAAAGGCGAACTGAACGTGATCTCGAACGTTAAACACTGGGTCGGTGACGGCGGCACGCTGCAGGGTATCGATCACGGCCAAAACCGCTATACCGAGGAATATCTGCGTAATATTCACGCCATGGGCTATATCGGCGGCCTGAGCGCAGGGGCACAGGTGGTGATGAGTTCATTTAACTCATGGTGGAACCCGGCCAACGTCGATCCGATGCTAGAAAACCCCTATTACTCTGCTGCAAGCACCGACTCTGGCTACATGCAAAACCAGAAAATCCACGGCTCAAAGTATCTCATCATCGATGTGCTGAAGGGCAAAATGGGTTTTGATGGCCTGGTGGTGACCGACTGGAATGGCCAGGGTGAAATCAACGGCTGCTCTGCGGCCAACTGCCCGCAGGCCGTTATCGCGGGTAACGACGTTTTTATGGTGACATCACGCAATGATTGGCACGCATTTTACCAGAACGTCATCGATCAGGTTAAATCCGGCATTATCCCGATGGAACGTATTGACGATGCGGTCACCCGCATTCTACGCGTTAAAATGCGTGCCAACCTGTGGGAGAAACCGATGCCCAGCCAGCGTGCGTTGGCGGGGAAACAGGAGGTGCTCAGCGCCCCTGAGCACGTTGCGGTAGCGCGTCAGGCGGTATCCGAGTCTCTGGTGCTGTTGAAGAACGAAGCGCAAGCGTTGCCATTGAAGAAAGGGGCGAAATATCTGGTGGTGGGCTCTGCGGCCAACGATATCACCAAACAGACCGGTGGCTGGTCGTTATCATGGCAGGGAGATGGCAACACCATCGAGAAAGACTTCCCACACGCACAAACCCTGTTAATGGCCATGAAAAGCGTGGTTGGCGCGGAGAATGTGGTTACCGACGTTACGGCTACCACGCCTGAAGAGGCGGTGGCGGTTGTCGTGATCGGCGAAGATCCCTACGCTGAAATGTTTGGGGATATCTCCAAGTCACAAACGCTTGAGTTCGCCGCGCTGAAATCGAAATACCGCAAAGATTCAGAGCTGATTAAATCGCTTAAAGAGCAGGGCTATAAAGTGGTCACGGTGTTTTATTCCGGGCGACCGCTTTATGTTAACGAAGAGATCAATCACTCTGATGCCTTTGTCGCAGCCTGGTTGCCCGGCACGGAAGGGCTGGGCATTACGGATGTGCTGTTCGGTGATAAGGACTTTAAAGGCAAATTGTCCTACACATGGGGAGCAACTAAATGTTCCACCACCATTAACCGCGCTGCACCAAACCTTGCTGGCTATATTACGCCCGTTGACGGCATCACCGGCCAGGTGATTGAACAGGAGCTTGATGGTGAATATGGGCAGCTCTTTCCATACGGCTACGGCTTGAATTACGCCGGTAAAACCGACGTCGCCGCGACGGAAGCAGATTTGAATAATCTTCCTCTGGATCCCCGCGATTATGGCTGTGGTATATCTGCACCGGATACCGGCGTTGCGGATACCCCGCTAGAGATCTACGGCAAAAATGCGAAAGGCGAATTTGTTGCGGCCATGTCGGGAGATATTAACGGTTGGGCTAAGCATGAAATAACCAAAGGTGAAACGACCATTGGTTCGTTAACCACCAAGGGGATCGATTACCAAGGGATGCAGCAGTCAGCTCTGAACGTTAATTTCACCGGGGAAACCGAAGGTTTTGTCGGTAAGTCTGCCGCTCAGATCTATATGCAGACCACTGATGGCAAAGGGGCGGATTACAATCGCTATGTGAATGCTAAATCGACCATCGAGTTCGATATTCGCATCCATTCAGGCAATCCCGCGTTGGTTAATTTGTCTACGCACTGTGAATATCCTTGCCGGGGTGAGGTTAACATCGCCAATGTTCTCCCCAAACCTTCAAGCGAGTGGTCGACAATTAAAATCCCCGTTCAGTGCATGGTAGAAACGGGAATGTCGTACCAAATGATGAATACGCCTTTCCTGATCTACACCGCTGAAGCGATAAACTTTGATATTGGTGCCATCCGCTATGTGCCGCAGCCGGACGGTTTACCCAAAGATGCCATTCCCTGTGAGACGTTCCATGCCGCTGAATTACCGCCGTTAGAGGGGGCAAGCTACGATATTCTGGCTGACTTTGGCGCAACAAAGGTAACCAGCGATCAGTACAATACGGATAACTGGCAATCTTTACCGGAAGGGGTTACGCATATGACCGTAACAGAGGCCGACTCTGTGATTGGCATTGCTTATAATGTGCGCAGCCCGGAGTCATATAAAGGCCTGCTGCACCTTAATTTCGCCCCCCAGAATCTCAAGCAGTTTGCCAATGGCCATTTACAGTTCGATATTTTTGTTAAATCGCTAGGTGCGCAAAAGCAAGACTCTGAGCAAACGGGGTTAGTGATTAAAGTCGGCGGTAATAAGGGTGATACCGGAGATATCTTTGTCGATTCCCTGGCAGGAGCCAAACTGGTTCTTGGCGAGTGGAAAACGATCGCGGTCCCGATGAGCACCATCACGTCTAAAGTGAGCAATGCTTATTTTGATCAGAGTATTAACAGCTTCACGGTATTCCCTGCCTGGGGCAATACGCAGGCGGGCTTTGAGTATGATATTAAGAACATCAAGTTTCTTAAGTAACCCTAGGTGCAAACAACGGTGGTGATGCTGCCACCGTTGTTTAATGGGGTTTTCAATCCCGTTTGGCGATATCGGCAAAATTGCCGCTGAGTAAACGGCATAAATCGCCAGCGGCGAGCTCAATATCCAGCCCGCGTTTGCCGCCGGAAACGAAAATCGTGGTGAATTGCTGTGCCTGGCTGTCGATCACCGTCGGCAGCCGTTTTTTCTGCCCGAGTGGGCTGATCCCCCCCACCAGATAGCCGGTGACACGCTGTGCTAACAGCGGATCGGCCATCTCGGCTTTTTTGGCCCCCAGCGCTTTGGCGACCTTTTTCAGATCCAACTGGGTTGCTACCGGGGTGACCGCCACCGCCAGATGCTTGCTATCGCCGTTGAGTGCCACCAGCAGGGTTTTATAGACTTGCTCGGCGTTCAGCCCCAGCTTTTTCACCACTTCATCACCGAAGTGGGTTTCTTCGCTGTCGTGATGGTAAGGATGAAGGGTGAAAGCCACCTTTTGTTTTTCAAGCAGTACCACTGCGGGCGTCATAAGAGAGGTTCCTAAACGATAAGAAGGTTGCAGTTTGCGACCATAAAATTACAAAAACGCCGCCTGCTAAGCAACCCGTGCCGGCAATAAGTAAAGGCAGTTGCCAATAGGTTCACCAGATTGCTACCCTGTCTATTGTAACCGCTAACACGGCTACAATGCGTATAACTAAAATATGAGAAATTCCTCTTTGACTGGCCAATAGCGATATTGGCCACTTTTTTTAGTGGGGTTGCAGCATGGCGGGCAGGTTATCCTCGCCATAGAGGTGCAGGGCACCAACGGCCACCACATAATTCCCCGGCGGTAACGCTTCCAGTTTTTGCTGCCAACTGCGGTTACGGCGGTGCATCAGTACGTCATACAGTTCGGCGCAAAAGGTGGAAGGCAAGGTTTCCAGCGTGGCGTTTGGCTTGGCGTCCAGCCACCAACTCATCATGGTTTGCAGCAGCCGCGCGTTGGTATGCCAGTGCTCAAGCGTATCGTGCAGCAACGCTATTCCCCCTTCTGGCAGTTGTTGCAGCATATCCCATTGTTCCTCTGCCCCTTCCAGTTCGATCACCGCTTTGTGCTGCGTTTTTGCGGCTTGCAATAACTGATAGTCGATGCCGTATTCGGCGCGTAGCCCCAACTGTTGCGCCTGTCGCGCCTGCATCATCAAGGCAACCTGCCAGCCTGGCAGGGTAGAGAAGGTTGCACTATCGACGCCCAACTCTTGGCACAAGGCCTGTAACTGACGAACTTCTTCAGCGGTGAGGCGTTGTTCCAGCGGGATTTGTTCGCCATCCTGAGCAAAAGGTGAAGAGGAACCCGTGATATCGGCTTCAACGATCAACGCATCCGCCTGCCGCAAACGGGTTATCAACCGTGCTGGCAAGGGGGACATATTCACTGTGCCCATATGAATGCTGCCCACCAGATGGAGCTGACGGTTACCCGGCAACGTGATGTCCAGTGCCGGGTAGGCGTGGGCGTGCGGAGAAATAATGCCGAGGAAAGCGGCGATGCGGCGTAACAGTTGACCCATACTACGTGGCTCCTGATTAGCGTTTGCCCCATGCTAAACGCTATCCACCCCATAAGAAAGGCTGAACAGTAAAGGATTTATCCCAAAACCAGGGGGAGGTTGCGCTCTGCTCCGCAGGAAGGCACTGACCAGGGGAAACGATGAAAGCGCCATGGCTGCAGTGGCAACCATGGTGACTGATTTCCTAACTGCTGCCGCCTGTGTTTCAGTAAAGTAGGAGGCAGCTAGCGGTTCAGTTTTTAGGTGAGGGGGCAGTCAGCTTGGCATGAAAGCCCGCGTCTTCTATGGCTGCGATCAACCGTTGCGCGTCGGCATCGCCGTAAACGTTGGCTGATTCCAGAGTGACCTCGGCAGAAGTCACCCCCGGAACGGCCTCTAGCGCCTTACGCGCGCTGCCGACACAGTGCATGCAGGAAAGCCCCTGCAGTGATAATACCGTCATTTGAGACATTATTGATTTCCTCGTAATCAGGGCTATTGCTTAAGGCTTGACCGCCTTGATGTTTATCATTAAGAATGAGCTTAAACCTTCCAGCAAGGGTAAGGTCAATACAATATTACGTTGATAAAAAAGGATTTTTATTAACACTGTCCACAACGCGACCACACTTCGATATAAGGCCCGCATTTTGCGGGCTTTTTTGTGCTTATTACTGTGTCTACGGTCTATTTTTCTTGGGCTAAATTTGAAAAGTAGAAAGGCAATAATGGGCGTGGGCTGATTCTTTCGCGCGCACATATGCACGCAATTCGCTGAATCAACCAATGATTAGCCCCGCTTGCGGGGCTTTAGTTAGAAGTCTAAACCCATCTGATCTTCACCCAGGTGGTTAGGGTGAAAGAGTTCTTTCGGCAGCTCTGCGCCTTCGGCGGGTTTGGAGTTGGTGAGCACCTTTTCAACTTCCTGAAGTGAGGTGAAGCAGGTGCCGCACAGCAGGTTTTGACACTGGTGATAATTACGCTGGGTTCTCTCTGAGATCCGTACACTGGTGCGAGTCCGTGAAACCGCACCGCACGCAAAACATCTCATCATATCGGCGTTCTCCCCCGACATTTCTATTACTCTCAGTATATCACCGTTGGCCAGTACGATATTCTTTGATTTATTCAGTACCGCTGTCAGCTTGATCACTCTCATCTGGCATCATCTCCGCGTCGGTTATCTTCACTTCCAGCGTCAATCCGGTGATAAATCCGTTTTCATCAATGGTGTGGGTGACTTGGGTAATTATCCAATCCGCGCTATCGATCTGCGGCTTAAATCCACTCACGCGGGCATGCAGTTCGGGGAAGAGATCGGCGCGCCCTTCGGCCAGGGTGATCGAGAATTCTGCTGCGCCCCGTTGGAGCTGTCGCCATTTTGCCGCCGCCGCACGTCTGGCGGCCCGCTCAGTTTTGAATGTCGTGCGCATGACAAAGGTGTTTCCCTCCGCGCCCTCCAGGTAACTTCCTTCCTTGCTGCTGGATGCCGGTTCTTTCTTTTTCGGCTCTACCTTCTTCTTACGCGGTTTACGGGTGATCTTGGTGGGGCGTGTCTTACCAAAATCCAGATCCAGCCAATACGCGGTTACACCGGTGTAGGCGTCACGGTCTGCCATGCGGAAGGCGTGACGGTCGCCGCTGCTCTTGGTGATGGTGATCACCGGCAACAGCTTGCCGCTGGCTGATACCGCTTTTCCTGGCCACATGAACAGCAACATGCCGTTTTTGATGGTGGCAATCGCACCCAGCATTTCGGCCATGCGGGTTAAAAAACTGATATCGCTTTCATTGGTCTGGTCGGCGTGGTCAATCTCGACGTCGGCCAAGTCCTCACTGACTGCGGCGCGCAGGTTGTAGCGCGTCGCCAGCATCTCGATCAGCTTGCCGACCTTGATATCCTTCCAGCTCTGCTCCCGCTTAACGTTGAACGTATCGCGAAAATCAGCGCTGCGGGCGGTGATGATCAGCTGATCCGGCGGCCCTTGGTGCTGGATCTCGTCAACAATAAATACCCCTTTTGGTGTCAGCGTTTCACCACGCCAGCCGATGGCCAGCGCGATGGCGGTTCCCCTTGCTGGCAGGTTCAACAGGTGATCGGTGTCGTCCAGTGTCAGTTCTAAGGTGTCGGCCTCAAAACCCCGGTTATCTGCCAGCGACAGGCTAATCAGCCGGTCATTCACTGCGGTGACCGTTTTCCCATTTATCGCGATATCAAAGGCGGGGGCGCGGTATTCGTTGGTGCTGAAATCCATGCGGGTTACTCGGTTTGGCTGTTTGTCGCAGTATGGCAGGGTTGCTATTCCCCTGTGATTGTAGGGCGCTTGAGACAATGCTCATTGCGTGTTCTGCGCGCGCGAGGCGGCGATGATGGCAGAGCCTATTAAATTACAGGGGTTATCCTATGAGCGATTTTCATCATGGCGTGACTGTGAATGAAAGCGTCAATTCATCAACGATCATCACTGACGTTGCATCAGCCGTCATTGGTGTGGTGTGCACGGCGGATGATGCCGACGCCGATGTGTTCCCGCTAAACACGCCGGTACTGCTTACGCGCGTGCGCACCGTTCTCGGCAAGGCGGGAACAAAGGGCACGTTAAAAACCGTGTTGACTGCCATTTCACAGCAAGCCAGCCCGCCAACCATTGTTATTCGCGTAGAGGAAGGGAAGGACGAAACCGAGACAACTGCCAACGTGATTGGTGGTGTTGGCGCCGATGGCCGTTACACCGGTCTTTTTGCTCTGCTGGTTGCCGAAATGCGTACCGGCATGAAGCCGCGTATCCTCGGCGCGCCTGGTCTGGATTCGTTGCCAGTGGCGCAGCAACTTGCCACGTTTGCGCAGGAGTTGAAAGCGTTCGCCTATGTCAGTGCTGGCGATAGCGCAACAATCGCGGAGGCCAAAGAATACCGAGCCAACTTCAGCCAGCGCGAGGTGATGATCATTTACCCGGATTGGCTGGCGTATGACACGAAAACCGGCACTAACGTTGTTGTGCCTGCAACGGCTTACGCGCTGGGGCTGCGGGCTCGGATCGATGCTCAGATCGGCTGGCATAAAACGCTGTCCAACATTGCCGTCAACAACGTTGTCGGCACCTCTCAGGATATCTATTTCACGCTGCAAGGGACGGATACCGATGCGGATGCCTTGAACGCTGAGCACATCACAACGTTGATCAAGCAAGATGGCTTCCGCTTCTGGGGGAACCGCACGGCGGATAAAGAAACCTTTATCTTTGAGTCGTACACCCGCACCGCGCAGGTGATTGCCGATACGATTGCCGAGGCACATTTCTCGTACATCGACAAGCCGCTCACGCCAAGCCTGGCGCGCGACATTATCGACGGCATCAAGCGCAAACTTTCTGCCTGGGTAACTGCTGGTCGCTTGTTGGGTGCTGACGTCTGGTATGACACCGATCTCAACACCACTGACACGCTGAAGGTGGGCAGGCTCACGATCAAATACCGCTATACCCCCGTTCCTCCACTCGAACACCTGGTGTTAGAGCAGGAGTTTACGGACGAGTATTTCGCGTCTTTCGCCAACGCCGTAAACAGTTAAGGGGATCGTCATGGGACTACCGCGTAAATTGAAGTTGTTTAACTACTACCTCAACGGCAATAGCTATCTCGGCCAGGTTGAAGAAGTCACGCTGCCTAAGTTCACGGTCAAGACCGAGGACTATCAAGGCGGCGGAATGATCGGATCGGTGGCGGTTGATCTCGGTTTTGAGGCGGGCGCCCTGGATATGGAAGTGACCATGGGCGGCATTACCTTCGAGCTGATGTCGCAATACGGCATCCCGAACGCCGATGGCATGCAGTCGCGCTTTGCAGGCTCCTATCAGGCCGAGGACAGCGGCGACGCAATCCCGGTAGAGATTCAGACGCGTGGCCGTTTTGTCGAGATCGATACCGGCAACGCCAAGCAGGGTGAGAACACGCAGCACAAGTATTCGCTGAAGAACACCTACTGCAAGCTGACACATAACGGCGCCGTACTGTTCGAGCTCGACATCATCAACATGGTTTACATCGTGAACGGTGTTGATCGCATGGCGCAGCACCGGGCCAACGTCGGGCTGTAATTACCCATTAATCATTTGATGCCAGCCTGCGGCTGCGGGCTGGCCTAAATTACCGTACGGAGATATCTCATGAGTGAATCTATTACCCTGCAAACGCCCATCAAGCGCGGCGAAACGCTGATCGCTTCGGTGATCATCACTGACACGATGAAGCAAGCAGGCAGCTTGCGCGGCCTGAAACTTATCGACGTGATGAATAGTGATGTTGATAGCCTGATCACGCTATTGCCGCGCGTCACTGAACCTGCGCTTACGCCGGTTGAGGTTGCCGGGATGGATACCTGGGACTTTGCTCAGATGGCGCTGGGCGTCTCGGCTTTTTTACAACCCTCCTCGCCGGAGAGCAAAAAACCGGCGGGCGAATCGAAATCAAAATAAACAGCGTTGAGGATGCTATCGCCGACATCGCAACGATTTTCCATTGGCCGCCGCCCGATCTCTGGTCTATGTCCCTAGTGGAGTTGACTGAATGGCGAGAGCGGGCGGCGCTCCGCAGCGGTAACGCAGAAGAAGAGTGATGCTATGACCGACCGCAAACTACAGATTCAAGTGGCTTTGGGGGCGGTCAATAACCTAACCCGCCCTCTCCAGGCTGCGCAAAAGAGCAGCGCCGCGCTGGCTGGCCAGATCAAGGCCACGCGCGACAACCTCAAGCAGTTATCCAGCCAAGCCAGCAGCTTTGACCGGCTGACCGAGAGCAGCCGTAAGACCGCTGATCAAGTTGCTGCAGCACAGATGAAAACGCGTCAAATGGCCAGCGCCTTACGGATGCTGGAAAATCCGACGCAGAAGCAAATCGCCGCAGTACAAAAACAAAATGCCGAACTGACTAAGCTCCAGAATCGCCAGAAAGACGAAGTTCAGCAGTTGAACAAGCTGAAGGTGGGGTTTTATCAACAAGGTATTTCGATCTCCAGCAGCAGCACAGCCACCGCGCAGATCACCAGCCACACGGAAAAACTTAACCGCCAGTTGCAGGAGCAGGAGCAGCGGCTTAAGCGCGTGGGTGCTGCGCGGGAAAGGTACGACAAAGGCCAGGAGCTAAGAGGTAATCTGAGATCCGCTGGAACAACTGCCTTAATGACAGGTGCGGCAATGGCAGCACCGCTGGCGCTGACCGTTCGCAGTTACAGCTCCCTTGAAGATGCCATGAAGGGCGTGGCTAAACAGGTTGATGGCTTGCTTGATGATCAGGGAAATCGCACCGCACGCTATACCGAGTTACAACGCCTGATACAGACCGCCGCCGAGTCAACCCCTCTCCCTGGTGGGAGTATCGACTATGCCGCGCTCATTGAGGGTGGCGGGCGTATGGGGGTCGTTAATGCGAATGACTCATGGGAAAACCAACGGCGTGACTTACTGACCTTTGCCAATACCGCCGCCAAAGCCTCCAAGGCGTTTGAGTTGCCCGCTGGGGAGTTGGCGGAGGATTTGGGGAAAATCGCTGGACTGTACAAAATCCCAATCAAGGATATCGAAGCGCTGGGCGATGCGATCAACTACCTGGATGATAACGCAAAATCGAAAGGCGCTGACATTATCGATGTTTTAAAACGCATTGGTGGTAATGCTGACCGCATGGGATATAAACAGGCGGCCGCCTTGGGTTCGACGTTCCTGTCATTGGGGGCTGAGCGGGAGATTGCCGCCAGTGCGTCTAATGCCATGGTGCGCGAACTGTCAATTGCGACCATGCAAAGTGATAAGTTTTTTGAGGCATTAAACGCACTAGGGGTTAATGCCGGCAGGCTTGAAAAGTCCATGGCTCTTGATGCTATGGGTACCATCAGATCGGTGTTGGAGGCGGCAAGCAAGCTACCTGCAACGGACAGACTTAGGGTGTTAACGCAGCTCTTCGGCAAAGAGTTTGGTGACGATGCGGCCAAGCTGGCGAATAACCTTGCCGAGCTAGATCGTCAATTAACGCTGGTCGGTGGTAACGCGGCTAAAGGGTCAATGACGCGTGAGGCGAATATCGATAAGAATTCCCTCTCGTCACAGTGGGAGCTGCTGAAGGCGGGGGCAACGGGTGCCTCTCAGAGTATCGGTGAGCAACTGCGGCCCGCGCTGATGAGCCTGATTGAAACGGGCAAACGGTGGGTTGGCAGCGTCAGGCGCTGGGTTGAGCAGCATCCGGTTCTTGCTGGAACGCTGGTCAAGCTAGCAGCGCTGGCCGCAGTCCTTACGCTTGGCATGGGGGCGCTGTTGATTTCTGTTGCGGCGTTGTTGGGGCCATTCCTGGCGCTGCGTCTCGGGGTGGGGTTGCTTGCGGGTAATAGCGCACGCGCGGCGCTCAGTACCGGCCTGCTATCGCGTGCGCTGGGGGGATTGCGTGCGGTTGCCATAAAGGCATTCAATGCCCCGTTAAACGGCACGAATGCGTTAGGTCAGCGATTATCCTGGTTCACGCGGTCGCCCTTAAAGTCGTTTGGCGGTGGGTTCTCTGCAACGTTGCAGCGCATTGGTTTGTTGTTGTCTCGCTTGGCGTTACCGATCACGCTGGTCGGGGTGGCTTTTGTTGCAACAGCGTTTACTGTTCGTAAATACTGGGAGCCGCTAAAGGCGTGGTTTAGTGGCTTTTTCGCGGGTATTACGGATGGCGTGGAAAAGACGCGCGAACAAGGAAGTGTGCTTGGTTGGGCTTTCAGCAATACCAACCTTGAGTTATCTCGATCTCTGTTAGGGCTGAAAAGGGCGTGGGATTGGGTTTCTGATGTCTTCAGTGCGGCATCGCGCCGAGTAGAGGAATTTCTGGCACCAGTCAGATTGACGCGAGAGGAGTTAGACAAGGTTTCGTCCTCTGGCTTCGGTGTCGGCAAGGCGCTGTCTCAGGCTTTCGCTGATGCATTTCCGCATCTCAAGTTATTGAGTGATGAACTGACGCTCATGATGGAAACCTTGAAGCTCATCCCCAATAAAGCCGAGCGTATCCGCCTTGAGAATGTGCGCAATAACACGATGAACAACGCAATGCCTGATCCCGGACATACTGGCAAAGATGCTGTTATTAACATTTGGGATGAGAAGAAAAAAGCGTTTACGGCCTGGCCGCGCCTGCCATTTGTCGGCCCGCTTGATGGTCGCCCGGCTGATTCTGTGGTCGCCCCTCCTAGGGCTGTTGTAAAACCGGTTGCCTCAATCTGGGGTAGTAATCCCCCTAAGGCAGCTCAAGGCTCTGCCACTACTACTGCAACACCAGAGAAGAAAGATCCCAACAAGCTCGGCGATATCGTCTTCAAAAACGTAGCTCCCCATATTGCGCTGGCATCGCCCTACCTTACCGCCCAGCGTGAGCAGGCGCGTGCAATCAATGGGCTGACCAAGGCGGCAGACGCGCTACGTAAATCAACCACCGGCCTGGATAAGTTCGGTAGTATCGGGCTTGGCCAAGGCGCTGGCGGCTTTGCGGGGATTTTTGCAGAGCCGCAGAAGCAACAAACCAGTGTGTTTAATCAGTTGCGCGCGATAGCCAGCGGAGTGCTCCAGCGTGCCCAAGACTGGATCGGCGGCGGCCCTCAACTGGCCTTCGCGGGCGCTGGCGCCGTTCTGGCTCCGCAAGCCAATCAGCGCACCGTACTGGCCCGCCTTGCTCCGACGACGATCGAGGGCAACACCTATCATCTGTCGTTCGATCTCAAAGAGGCTGGCCAGCTTGATGAGCGCAAAATAGCAATGCTGGTTAAAGAACAGATCACCGATATCGAGCGGCAAAGGGCCATGAAAAACCGCTCACAACTGCGTGACCGCGAATAAGTCAAAGGGGGTTCTATGTTGCAAATGCCTATGATGATGGTGCTTGGCCTGTTCGTGTTTATGCGCTCGACAACGCCTTACCAGACGCTCGCCCAGGAGCGGAACTGGCGCCATGCGAAAAATGATCGCGTGGGCCGCTCACCGAAATATCAATATGTCGGGCCCGGAGAGGACAAGATCACGCTGTCTGGCGTCCTGTACCCGGAGATCACCGGCGGCGATGTGTCGCTCGGCCTGCTGCATACCATGGCGTTTACCGGTTCGGCCTGGCCACTGATCGAGGGCACCGGCGCTATTTACGGGATGTATGTGATCACGTCGATTCAGGAAACCCGCACCGAGTTTTTCAAGGACGGCAAGGCGCGCAAGATTGAGTTTACCCTCAACCTGGAACGCGTCAGTGAGGACTTGCGCGAGGCGTTGGGCGATCTGTCGTTGAGTCTGGATAAGCTGATTTGAGTGAAACTGTCTGTGCTGGCCAACCTGGCAGCACAGACATAATAACTACTACATTAATATTTACTGAGTTTTATATTGCCCGTGCGCAGATTTTCTAGCATTGCTTACAGCCTGTTCCGTATTTCTATCAATGATAGGTTCGCGTGCTGTATGCAACAAGCCATCCTCACCAGTGACTGTCAATATTATCGTGCTGTCCTCAACCCTAATTGACTCTCCGTCATATAGAGATACGCTTATTTTTTGCATAATTACCCCATAACCCAATAACCCAATTTCACTACATAAGTAAATTCATAATCTCTTGCCGTTGTCAGTGTGACACTAGCATTTATCCCTTCCGGGCCAAGAATATTCTTTCCGTTTCCTGATACTGTTAAATCCCCTCCCGCATATGGTTTCCTTAGTCGTATTGTTTTACCTTCAAATACCCCAGCAGATAGATTGATTGTGCCAGTGTTTAATGATGCGTAAATCCATAAATATGTTCCTGATGTTGTGGTTTCCCCCGCATTTATCGTATTTGTTTTATAGTGAAATTCTATGGCTAAACCCTGCCCATCAATAGAGTGCGTAACCTCTCCCGTTATTCCACTTGGCCTAACAACGCTGTGATATAATACGTCTTTACCGTAGCTTAAATATCCTTGTGTGCATCCTGCATTAACGAAGGCGCGTGGCGTTATAGTCCCTTCGGTGCCAAGTGTTGCATAAAACCCCGCCACTTCCGCTCCTGCTGATCGAAAGCCGTTTTGCCAGTTGTTACCAAGCTTTGTGTTCCGCGCATAAAATGCGGCCGTACCACGCATAGAACCTAAAGAAACTGAATCAACACCATTAAAATCAGATGGTGAAACAAATTTGTTATTAACCATTCCGAATTCAACACTTGACGCATGTTCCGCCTTTGAGTCTGGATTAATAACAGCATTACAGTTTGCTCCAAATACTTTACTTTTATAATTGATATATAATCCTGCACTCCCTGGCGGGGTTATCGCGGTTACTCCATCCGATGACCACTTATCCACATAGATAGTTTTTTTTGCTGAGTCAACATTGTTTACTAACCCCCAGCATGACGGAAAGTGTTTCGTCGCGAGAACCATTCCTACTTTTATTAAAGAAAAATCGAAATTTCCAGTGACACTATTTTCTGTATATGAGGTTACCGCTGTGACATCCTCCCCTGGCTTATATGCCTCTGAATACCCCTCAATGAAAACTCCAACGTCATCAACGGAACCGTAAGCACGCAAAGTTACAGAATCAGAAACGCCTGTTACTTGAGTATTAAATCCCTCATTACCGTGGTTGATCCTTATTGATAACGCTGCTGCATTTCTTCTTATACCATAGGTTTCTTTTGCAATAGCTAGCCCACCTGGTAGCAATAAGTCATTATCGATTAAACGCTCATAAAAAGTCTTGGAATCCATTTCAGGGTGATATCCAAGGTGGGATATATTTACATTGTAATCTGATAATGTTTTTGTGCGAGATAGTGCACTGTAAACATCCTTATAGCGATAACCTACACCAATAGCGCCATCAGATGCTTTTAACTCACCTTTATGTTTTTTATTTGCCAAATCTACAGCATTGTCTACATATTCACGCGTAGCAAGTACGACTGCCGGATCAATCTTCACCGTCACGCTTGATGTGTTGCTGACGATAATCACCATGCGCACTATCTGCGTACGGCCTGATCCTTCCTGTAGGAGTGGCTTATAGGTTTCCGGGCAGTTGGACACGGCGACCAGATCGCCGTCCTCGTCATACAGGCCCACTTCCTTAATCCACCATCCGCCGACGTTCTCGGGGATCACTTGCTCAACAATGATTTGCGCGTCATTGAGCGGGTCGATCGATAGCTGATTAATGGGGGCGCGGCGGCGCTCGTTAACCAGTGCGGTCTGATCGGGGGTTGGTGTTGGCAACGTGCCGCCACCGTCGCCGACGGCCAGCTCGGTGATGTTGAGCTTAATCCCCAGCGCTGCTGCGTTGGCTATCTTCGCAACGCCAATATTGGTGAGTAAGGCAAAGTATCTAGCGCTCATTGTTCACTCTCACTGTATCAATCAAATGAATTGCCGCACCGGCGTAGGTTTCTGCTGACCCCACTTCCAGCAATTCGGGGAAATACGGGTAAATGGTTAACTCATCGCCCAGGTAGTTAGCGGCACCGGTATACAGAGGTGCGCTGGTTTTTAACCGGATGGCCAGGCTAAGTAAGTGGCGGCTGCGGGGCTTGGCGGAATCGATCAGGCGCTCCACCTCGTCATGCATGGCCTCGGTAATACCCTGATCCATAACATCCACGATGGCGCGCCAGGTGCCCGGTGCATCGCCTGTTTGCCACCACTCGGTGGGCGATAACTCAAACCCTAACGGCATGATGGCGCGGCGAACGGCGCCCATGGTGCCCTTGCGCTGGTGCAGCACAAAGGCAGCTTTAACCACGGCGCGCTTGGTGGCTTCTGACCAGGAGTCATCCCAGCGATCGACTGAGCGCGCCCAGGCCAGATACGGCAACAGTCTTACCGGGCAGGTGTCCGGGTTCCAGAGGTCACGCAAAGGCGTAGGGATATCATCAATTCCCGTACAGGCTTGCGCGACGTTGCGTTCAAAGGGGGATGCGGAGATTGGAAGTAGGCTATTCATCGGTGCCACCCACAGCGATCTGATAGTCCGTGCAGTAGGCGGCCTGCGTCCGATCGAGTACGACATCTTCTAACGGTGCGGCCAGCTCCACGCGCTGCACACCCTCGGCATGCAATGCGGCATAGATGGCCGATCGGCGAATATCGCGCCCTAAGCGCCGCTGCTGGCTGATGTATTCCATCAGGCGCGCCTTGGCGTTATCCAAGACCGGCACGGCTTCCGGGCCGGGGAAGAGGTACAGCACTGCATCAATCTGGTAATTCACGATGCTGGCAGACTGGATCAACAGCCTATCGGCAACCGGGCGGATCTCTTCGCTGTTCAGCGCTTTATCCACGATAGCCAGGAGTTCATCGGGTGCCGTGCCATCCCCTTCACGCGATAACACGGTGATCGTGACGTTGGCCGGTGACGGGCTGATCGCGCTGGCATCGGCTACGCGCCCGTCTGCGCTGACGGCGTGAAACTCATACGCGCCGGTAGGCCCGGCAACAGACATGCCCTCAAATGCGGCAGGGATGCGCAGGCGAAAATCACTGTCTGATTCCATCACGGCGGGCACCGGCGGAATCGCCGTATCATCGGCAGGGGTGATCACCAGTCGTTCGACGTTGTTGTTGGCGCCAAGGTGATCCAGATCGCTGAGTTGAGAAAACGCCACCATGCCAGCCAGTGCGGCCTGGTTGACGCGCTGGCGCAACAGTAGTTCCCGGTAGGCGTTTTCTTGCAGCAGTTTGACCAACGGCTCAGATTCAAGCTGTAACGTCCGCTCGATAGCTTGCCGCTCTGCACCTTCCGGGTAGAGCTCAATCAGTCGGGCTTTATTGCGCTCAAACAGCAATTCAAAACTGAGTTCCTCTATCACCATAGGTGCAGGCAGGCGGGACAAGTCGATCACGCTCATTGGCCAGCCTCCAGGGGAATTTCAAGGCTAAAGGGTTGGTTGTTGCTGCTAACTCGGCCTATCAGTCGGGTAGTTAGGCGTGAGTCGTTATCGTTTAAGGTGATCGATGAGAGCGCGATCCGCGGTTCCCACTTCAACACGGCGCTGTAAATGGCCGACATCACCTTGAGCTGCGTGGCTGGGTTTTGTGGATTGTCCAACAGGGAAAAGATCAGCGATCCGTAAGTCCTACGCTGAAGGCGCGAGCCAATAGGGGTACAGATAATATCTGCCACAGATTGCTGAATGTGCGCCATATCCGACATGGCGCGGCCTGTGCGGCTATTCATACCGAGATAAGCGGTCATACCGGGCCTCCGCTGGTATCTCCACCTGACTTGACGCCACCGTGTTGATGGGTGTGAACCACGATACCGTTAGAAGTCATAGCCCCACCGCCCTGGGTAACACTGCCGTTAATCACCACGTCAGCATTGAGGATCACGCGAGTGGCATCGATGTGCAGTGTGCCGCTGGCGTCGATATGCAAATCAGCTACGCCGGTGAAATCACCGGTGCTGCTGGCTGGGTCATAACTGACCTGTGCGCCGTCGGGGTAGCGGGTAATGTTTGCGGTGTTGCTGTCGCTGGGTGCGGGTGCTGCTTCACCGTACAGGCCCAGCAGTGCAACGGCGGTGGTGAGTTCGCCGTTTGCGGCCAGGACGATCACTTGTTCACCGATAGTCGGCGGCCACCAGGTTACGGCGCTGCCCGCGCGCAGCGTCAGCCAAGGGATCCAAGTGGTTACCAAGCCCCCGGTGGCAATGCGCACGCGCGGCGGATCCATCTGGATGCTGTCGACGGTGCCAAGGCGAACCACGTTAGCCAGGCGGCGCAGGATTTCGGCGATATCGTTCATGGGTTACCGGCAGTGGTGGAAAGTATGCCGGTATTGTTGCCCCCTCGCGCGCGGGCAGGCAACGCGTGGGGATTGTAGGAGGATTGCTACAAGCAGTTACCACTGTTTGCCAGCAATGAAATCAAGTGCGGCATCCAGCATCAATTCACGATCCTGCGGTGTGACGCCCAGCAGTTCGCGCAAGGGGTAACGCATGCGCACGCTTGGGTTGACCTGATCCTCAAGGCCGTACTGGTGTACGTTCGCTATTCTGGCGGCAAGTCCATCGAATCCAACGGTAGCAGTATCACCGACGGCTTGCGCGCGAAGAAACGCGGCGGTGCGTAGGCGACGGAACATGGGTTGAGGCTTTCTCACGCGCTTGGTGGTGGTTGCTGTCTCAACCGAGATATAACGCTCAATGCGGTTACGCAGAAAGGTGCGTACTGCGCCGCGCTGGTTATCCCAGCCGGTGATCCTGTTGTGTCCGCGCTTCCAGTTCTTGAGGTCGCGCAATTCGCCAAAATAGATAAAGCGTAAGCGCTGTTGCGTCACTTCAGTGCGCGGGCTGCGCGCCTGATATTGGGTGCCGTCGGCGTTCTGCTGCCTGGTAATACGCTGCTGTTGGCCTTTGCGGAGTACCTGCGCCAACTTTTTAACCAGCATGCGGCGTCGCGCTGGTTCGACGTTGCGCAGCATGTCTTGCAGTTCTTTTTCGAGCTGTGTCAGATCGCTTGTGCTGCTCATGATTTACCGCCTACCTGCTGACTTACCCAGGTGGTGAGCATTTCCCCTGCACTGTCCAGCGTCCATTCACTGACATCGGCATAAGGATCCTGCGGCGGTTCGGTGCGGTGCGTGACGATAAGGTCACCGTCTTTCTTGGTGACAATTGCCGCCTCGGTCAGTTGCAGGGTGATCAGCAGGTCAACGGTGCCGTTATCCAGAATATCGACCTTGAATTTAACCCCTGTCTCACGCAGATCCGGGTTGAAATGCAGGTCTGGCTGATGTTCGCGGATCCACAGCTGAACCGGCAGTACCACGGTATCCACGTTGTGGGGGTAATCCATGATCAGCAGGTTGGTTTGATAACGGTATTCGTGCGACAGGGATTTTTGCCCGGTGGAAACAATCTTCCCCTCGTTAACCCAGATGGCCAGCGAGTCAGGGTTAGAGCGCAGATAGGTATTGGCGGCGCTGATGGCCTCCCGCAACAAGTGGGGTTTTAGCACGGTGTTCTCCTCCTGCAGCACAGCGATTTTTGTCTGTACTTGCCGGTATGGCCAAGACAGTTACTTTTGACTGTGATCGATGGTTACTGACTGGCGGGCCCGTTCGGCAGCCCGGATCGCAATCAGGCGGTTATTGGCCTGCTCAATGGCATCAAGCAACATCGGCAGCCATTCAACCGCCTGCGCGTAAGTCAATCGGCTGGCGGTAGCGGTACGACTATTGGCGTGGTCAGGCTCGCCGGTAGCGGCTGGCATGGCGACAGCACGTAGTCGGTGCGCGAAGTCGAGCAACCGGTCACTGACATCAACAGGCAGATACTGCACAGCACAAGGCTCTTTCTTAATGATGGTGCGTATCTCGGTGCGCACGGTGGCGTTTTTGGCGCTGGCTTGGTTGTTGTCATGCTCGGTAGTCTCGGAAATGGTGTTGAAAATACGTGATGTTGTGGCCTGGTTACTGATGATGGCGCGGGATTTTTCAAGATCGCTTTCCAGTCGCTTGATATCTCCGGCCCTCTGCGCTGCCACGCCGTGATAGTGAAAGGCCAGCCCGCTGGTAATCACAGCTACTGCCACGATCCCAATGGTGGTTCTTATGCTCATCATCACCGGCTCTCGCTGTATTTCTTGAAAGCGGCGGCCATCTTTTTATCGTACTGGTTTGCCGCGTAGCCTGGCCCGTTGTAACGGCGGGCGAAGTCTGGCCAGTCGAGGGCGCGCAGTGCTTTTAACAGGCCGTTGTCAGCCAGAATAAAGCGCACAAAGGCATCAAGATGTGCGGCTTCGCCGCGATACATGGCGTTGATAAAATCCTGCAAGCTGGGATACCCCAACCGCTGCCAGTGGTAGCCCATCAACTGAAAAGCCCCCCAACTGCATGACTGCAAGGCACTTGCGCGGTGTATCTTTGCTGCACGTTCAAGCCGTTCATGCTCAGCCACGCCGCCGCTGTATCCGCCTGGCTGCTTATTTGCCAGATCGCTAGGCAAGCCGTCGGTTTGAATACCTGCGGCGCTGAGTTGGCGTAAAAAGACGTGGCGCTCAAACAAGATCTTAGGCCGCCCATCCGGTAACAGACCGCTGCCCGCGCTCTCCACTTCGGCCACAGCGTGGATGGCGGCAACCGGAACGCTCAGGCGCGCGGCGGCATTCTGATAATCAATCATGCTAAGGTTCTTCACGCTTACCCCCTCTGCCCAACCCTTTCACCATTCGCACCACGTTACCCTTGCTTGAAAGCACCATGATGCAAAGAACGATATTGATCACGAGCTCTGCGGGGTCGGTTGTCCCCTCGTAGGAACCCATTAACGTGCGGATTACTACTGAGCCTGCCGCAACGATCAGCGCATAGGCCAGCAAGCCACCCCACCACACGTAGCCTGCGCCATTGCGGCGGAACAGGAACAGCCTGATAGCGATCACGGCGCACACGGCGGCATTGATCAGCGTTTCTGGGTCACTGGTCATTACGGTTGTCATTGCTGCCTCCTTTTTTTCTAAGGAAACTGCCGCTGTTATTGATCATCATCAGGAACGGGACAGCGCACGCTGCTGCAATCAGTGCGCCTGCGGCGTCTGCGCCCCTGTCGTAAACGCCGGGTAACTTGTCAATAATGATCGCTGCAACAGGCTTGTACGCTATCAGTCCTGCCGAGAAACTGCCGATAGCCAGGACGATGCGCGAACGCACGCCATACTCTGACGCGAAAACTACAAAAATAATGGCCCCGGCGAACGCGCCGAGAACAACGTCGGCGGGCAGGCCAGCAAAGAATGACAAGAAGGCAACGCCTGTGACTGTGCCGGTTGCCGCCGTTGTCGCTGTTAGCGGTTCTGCCATTGCGGCCCCCTTACTCGGAAAGTTTTCATGTTATTCAGTCCCAAAGCTGGATCATTTGTGTGTCCGCTGCCTGTTCAACCTGGTTTGGCAGTTCAACCAGGGTTCCTGTTGGCAAAATTGCGCCCAACTCGGCCAGGCGCGGGTTTGCGGCTAATACCGCCTCAAGTGCGCCCGCCAGTGCGCCGTAATAGCGATAACAAATGGCGTCCAGCGTATCGCCTTGCTCGGCCATGACTTGCATCAGACCAGCTCCGCAATGCCGCGCTGATTACCCTGAATGTCTTGGATTGCCCAGCGGGCATCGCGCCACAGATCGGTAATGGTGGTGCTGAGCTTTTCGGCGAGATTCTCACCGTCGCCAGTAGTGTCTACATCCCGGCGGCGCTCAACCAGGTTAGCCTTGGCGTGGCAGTACACCGCGCGGCGGTAACGCTGAAGCAATACCGATTCGTTATCGATCATCTCTTCATCGTTGGCAGGGACGGTATTCAGTGTTTCAAACCCGGCGGCCTGCTGTTTTACCCGCCACGCTTTCAGCTCGTTGTTGACGTTGGTCATGGCCTCGATCGCAGCATGGCGAAGGCGCTCGGTGGTGACCTGGCCATCAAGGCGCATCACCTTGCGCAGATCCCCGAGAGAGATATCCGGCCAGAATGCTGTGTTAGTGATGACGGTATCCTCATCGCTCGGCGTTTCGCTGGCCTGGCGCGCCGGTTCTGTCGCTAAAAAGCTCATCTCGTCACCTCAAATAAGGCGGGCGGTGGACGCCACAAACAGATCACTCTCTCTGTGGACGTGCCGCCCTGACGTGCGGGGCACGATTCGTTAGGCGTCAGGCTTTCTTACCTGAGGCTGTTGTCTTTTTACCTGCTGTGGGTTTCTTTGGCTTTGGTGCCTTGGCCGGTGTCGGTGTGGGTTGCTGCTCACCGCCTTTTATGGCGCTTTCCGACGGTGCGGTTGTGCCGTTCCCTTCCGCCTGATCGGTGCCGCCGCCGTCGCCACCCTCATCGGCTGGTGTTGCCTTGCTGATAGCACGGATCAGATTTTGGACGTCTTTCACCACGCCGATATTGGCGTTGATGGCCATGGCGCGCTGCAGCCAGCTCAGTGCTGCGGCCAGATCCGGGTTTTCCGTCTTATCGCGCAGTGTCAGGCCAATGGCCTTGTAGAGCTTGGAGCGCGCACCATCGGGCATATCAATGCCGTCGGTCAACCGCTCTACGCGCAACAGAATATCCAGGCTGACAGGCGCGCTTGTGGTGTCGCCGATCTTGAAATGGCTGAGTGCCGCGTCGGCGATTTCATCAACGATCAAGCAGGCCGCACCGCGTTCGTAGTGGTCTGGCAGTGGGATGTGATGGCGGATCACATATTCCGCCAGCGGCAATGCGGTGCCGTAGTTGCCCGCATCGATATGCCAAATCATGCAGGTAGTGACAATATCGTCAGCCTGGCCGCTATCAGCCTGTAATACCCCTTCAAGCCAGCCGTCATACGCGGGCAGGAGCTTTTTCTTAAGCTCAATCTTTGCCTGTACCGACTCGATTTTTTTCAGTTGGCGTTTGTCGTTCTCCAGGCGGAAAAGCTGTTGCTCGTACGCGGTTTCCGCCTGGCGTGAATAGGTTTCTGTATCGCCACGGCGCTGCGCCATGACGTTTTCAAAATGCTTACGCGCTGGTGATAACATGATATGCCCCGTTAATATTGTGATTGGCGGTGCTTAGCACCGCCCGGCCCCGGGCGCTACACCGTAGCGGGGGTGATGTCTTCAATCAGGCAGCCGCAACCGTAATCCTCAACGACATAGGCGTCATTGCTCGACTCATAGGTCGCAATGCGATCCCACTCTGGCTCGTCACGGATCATTCGGCGGTGCGTGTCTTCCTGCCAGTAGATCGAGAGGTTGTCGAAGCGGGTGATCAGCATTGCGTTAGGCGGAAAGTACGGCACCCGATAGGTCGGCATCGCGCCAATCTGCTGCTGTGACAGCAATACTTGCCCCGCCAGTGCTTCTGAGTTCGGGTTGGTTTTGCTGAGGGTATTCAAGATCGGAAAATACTTGTCGGATAACAGGTTGCGACCACAAATCACGATCAGGCCGGTATCGTCCTGAAACCATGGATCGATCAGGCTGTTAACGGCGTCATACGCCAACGCATCCAGGTTGCCGTAATCACCCTTGGCAATGATGTTGTTATCCTCATCGCGTGAGGTGACAGTCTTTCCTGCCAATACGCGCTGTGGTGAATACAGGCGGTATTTCTGCAACCAGCCGATATTCACATCTTGCAGAAGCGGGTTTTGCGCCTTATTTGACTTGGCGGCGCGGCTTACCCCGTTCAGGCCGATCATGATGCGATCCAGCCCTCGGCGCTTGATGATCTGGTTGGTTACGCGGGCCTGGAAGTCTTTGAACTTTGCAAAGGCATCAAGGCGCGCATAGCGAATGAATGTATCGCTGTTTGTCTGCTCACAGCGGTATTTTCCGCTGTCCAGATTATCAACGCTGGCGGGCTGACGGCGCTCGACAGTGGTGTCCGTGGTGCTGGCGATTGGGCCGTCAATACCCAGGCCCAGTTTTTCGCCCTCCTGCTCGGATACGGATGAAATGTTGATGCGGGTCAGAAATTCACTGCTTTCCTGAATACGGTTTTCCAGGGTTTGAGTGATGGACGGATCAACGGAAAATTTTGCCGTAACCGAACTTACCGGGATGTGGTTCAGTTCGGCCTGTCGGCTCAGGTACTTGTCAAACTGGACGCGTGTTTCGTTTCTCATGGGTTTTTCCTGTCAACAATGGGCTAATGAGCGCCGATTAGCAGTCGGCCAGCTCTGACTGGTCGCCCTCGGTATCGCTGCCGGTTGCGGGTTGGCGTTTCTTCCCTGGCTCGGGTTGACTGCTCAGAGATTCGGTTAGCGTGCTGAAATCGGTGGTCAGCTTGGCAACTGACTGTTTCAGCGTCGCATTTTCGGTTTCAATCGCTGACAGCCGGGCTTGGCCGTCCAGCAGTTCTTTTTGGCTCAACGCGATTTGCTCAACAGCCTGCTGAATCTGACCGATATCGCCGGCGGTTCTCTGCTGGCTGCCGGTCAGGATGTTTTTAATCTTGTTGAAAAACTGCATGCCGGTATCTGCTGGCGGTTCGACGTCTTCCAGTTCAATGCTGAATTCCATGGTTTCATCAACGGCGGCGATCAGGCATTCGGCTGATTTCTTGCGGCTGGCGAGCGGGTTGGTTTTGGCCTGAGCGCAAAACTCCAGCATTTCGGTGCCGAGGCTGGCGGGTGTGTCGGTCAGGGCCAGGCCCATCAAATACGCGCCCCCGGTCTGCTCGAATTGCGGGTGAAACTGGATTGAGGGGTAAACCTTCTGCCGTTTCTTGTTCAGTGCGACCAGATCGTCGGTAGCATCGATCTGCGCGTACAGTGCCAGCTTGCCCTTGAGTGGGCCGTCGGCAATGACTTCGGTTTTCAGTGGTGCCAGGACATCACCGTAGGCGCGAAAGACACTCTCCGGAGAATAACTTTTGATGTGTTCCAGATCGACGCGGGCACCGTATAACGTCGGGTCATAACTGGAAGCAATATCCAACAGGTCGCGCTTGGTGATGGCGCGCCCGTCCGTCGTGCCCCCCTCGACTGCAACGCGGAACATTTTGGTTTTCTTACCCATCTGGTAGCCCTCCGGGCGTGATAAAGTGTGATGACAATCAGTCAGGGCTTTATCATTACCCCTGAATCTATCCCTCTCAATTCCTTGCGGTTGTAGGGCTCCCGGTACAATTCAACGCAATATCTCCTCGCCACCCGCGCGCGATAGTCTGAGCGCATGAAAACGAACGTTGCCGATCCCCGCCGACAGGCGCAAACCCTGTATTGGTCTGGGTATTCAATCCCCTATATCGCAGAGTTGACCGGCGTTAAGCCGCCGACGCTGTACTCATGGCGCAGGCGTGATGCCTGGGATGAAGTCGCGCCCCTTGATCGTGCCCGGAGTACCACCGAGGCGCGCTATCAGATGTTGATCAGCAAAGAGGTTAAGAGCGGGCGGGATTTCAAAGAGATTGACCTGTTGGGGCGGCAACTGTCGCGCTTCGAACGGCGTGTGCAGGAGGACAAGCAGGCCGAGAAGAAAAAGGCACCCAAAAACCACTTTACAGATGAGCAGATCGCGGAGCTGCGTACCCGGTTTTTCAACAGCCTGTATGAGCATCAGCGCCGCTGGTACAAATACGGTAACAAGCGTAACCGCAATATCCTGAAATCACGCCAGATTGGTGCTACCTGGTACTTTGCCCGCGAAGCACTGATCGATGCGCTGGAAACCGGCAGAAACCAAATATTCCTGTCAGCCAGCCGGGCGCAGGCACACCAGTTTCGGCGCTATATCATTGCGTTTGCACGTGAGATCGGTATCGAGCTGAAGGGCGATCCGATGGTGCTGTCGAACGGCGCAACGCTCTATTTCCTCGGCACATCGGCAGCATCGGCGCAGTCATACAGCGGCAACCTGATTTTTGATGAATATTTCTGGACGAGTAACTTTATTGAGCTGCGCAAAGTGGCTGCGGCCATGGCGACACATTCGCAGTGGCGCCGTACTTACTTTTCCACGCCTTCCACCGAGGAGCACGAAGCGTATGGCTTCTGGACAGGCGCAACCCTGCAATCGTCGAAGAAAAAAGTTGACCGTGCCGAGATCGACGTCAGTCACAAAGCGTTGAAAGGCGGCAAGATCTGTGCGGATGGTCAATGGCGTCAAATTGTCACCATTCGCGACGCACTGGACGGCGGTTTCAACCTGGTCAATCTTGACGAAATCATGCAGGAGAACAGCGCTGAGGATTTCGACAACCTGTACATGTGCGAATTCGTCTCCGGCGATCAGCGGCCCTTTGGTTATGACGAGCTGATCCGCTGCGGCGTTGATGCCTGGGATCCCGGTAACCCGGCGGCGTGGAAAGACTGGAAGCCTTACGCGGCGCGGCCTTTTGGCGATCGTGGTGTCTGGTTGGGTTATGACCCCAACGGCGACGGCGAAGGCGGCGACAGTGCCGGGCTGGCCGTTCTGGCCCCCCCAATGGTGCCGGGTGGTAAATTCCGCGTGCTTGAAGCGCTGCAATTGCGCGGCATGCCGTTTGAAAAGCAGGCTGATGAGATCCGCAAAATGACCAAACGCTATAACGTCCAGTTCATCGGTATTGATGGCACTGGCATCGGTAAAGCGGTGTACCAGATCGTGAAAGGATTCTACCCGGCGGCGGTCATGTTTGAGTATTCACCATCGGTGAAAGCGGCCCTGGTACTCAAGGCGCAGATGGTTATCCGGCGCGGGCGGTTTGAGTATGACGCTGGCCTGCACGTTGTTGCCCGATCATTTCGCACTATCCGCAAAAAGGTTACCCCTGGCGGCATGGTGACCTACGCGTCAGACAGGACAAAGGGAGCCAGTCACGGCGACGTGGCGTGGGCCATCATGCATGCACTACATAACGAGCCTATCGGCACCGAGTCCGGCGGCACCGGCAACAGCTTTGTAACGGAGTTTTAAACGTGAGCCGAAACCGCAATAGGAATAAACCGCGCGGCATGCAAAACCATGCCCGCGAAGTAACCCTTGATCCCTTTACGGAAGCGGCAGTTACCGTGCCGCAGCCGATTGGTGATATCCAGTCATTCACCTTTGGCGACCCTAGCCCGGTACTGAGTCAGCGTGACCTACTGGATTGTATGGAATGCGCGAATAACGGGATATGGTACGAGACACCGATCAGTTTCTACGGCCTTGCACGTACCTTGCGCGCGGCTGTTCATCATGAGTCGGCCATCATGTTCAAGCGCAATGTGATCATGAGCTGCTTCCAGCCTCACCCGATGCTGAAACGCCAGGCGGCAGAAGCGTTCATCCTTGATCAACTGGTGTTCGGCAATAGCTATCTTGAGCTGGTCAATAATCGCCTTGGTCGCCCGCTGGAGCTGCGACACGTCCCGGCCAAGTACACGCGCCGAGGGGTGGATCTCGATCAGTATTTCCTGGTGACCTACTCGAAACCCGATCACGCGTTCGCGCCTGGTTCGGTGTTTCATCTGCTTGAGCCTGATATCAACCAGGAGATTTACGGCCTGCCGTCCTACATGGCCGCGATACAGTCGGCGCTGCTCAATGAAGATGCCACGTTGTTTCGCCGAAAGTATTACATCAACGGAAGCCATGCCGGGGTGATCGTCTACCTGTCCGATGCCATCCAGAATCAGAGTGACGTTGACGCACTCAAGCGCACGCTGACGGATGCGCGCGGCAAGGGGGCATTTAAAAACGTGTTTGTCTATGCTGCAGGTGGCAAGAAAGACGGCCTGCAAATCATGCCGTTCAGTGAGATCACGGCGAAAGATGAATTCAGCGGCATCAAGAATGTCACGCGTGATGACCTGCTGGCTGCGCACCGCGTGCCGCCGGTGCTGATGGGTATCATGCCGAATACCAACGGCGGTTTCGGTGACGTTGAGAAAGCCGCGAAGGTATTCGCCATCAACGAATTGGCACCGCTGATGTCACGCTTGAAAGGGCTTAATGAATGGATCGGGGTTGATGTGTTCCGCTTCGATCCCTATGCCCTGATCGAAGCGGCTGGCGGAATGCCACCACGCACCTAAAGTCATTCAAATATTTTACTCATCACCTCGCCCGCAACCCGCGCGGGCTCTGGCTTTTCTCGGTTTTACCCCACCCCCAACCTAAGCGCCTGAGCGCCTCATAGCGAGGCGTTCCCTAACCTCAACCCGCGTCGTGACTCGTCAGAATGCCGCCTCACCTTGGCCCGTATAGGTGCCCCCTTTGGTGCGCCAGCGCCGACCCCTCCCATGACCCAAAGCGCGCGCTCTGCTCCCCTCCACGCCCGCACGTGAAAAGTGTCGATTTCTATGCACTGTTGCAACCTACCCAAAGCCGCGCCAGTTCTGGCCCCGGACGGCCTGATTACTGTCAAAAAAATTGTGCAATCCTATGCAGATTTATGCGGCTATTTTCAGCGCTATTGCTGCGGTAAAAATGACTGGCGTTTCGCATGGCTTCAGCTATTCCCTTTGAGCATTTCCGTGAGGATTGCAAGCTGTTCACCTGGTGGCAATTCCCGGTACTTTGCAGCCCAGCGCTCAGCTTTGCGCTTGATGCGCTGGCGATCGATGTAGTCCGTTCCCGCATAGGCGGCACTGTAAGCGGCCTGTTCTGGAAAGTTCATCCACAATTGTTCGGTGCGCGGCCCGCCGCGCGTCATAACTTGAAACTGTATAGAGCGCCAGTCGCTTAACAGGTCGTCATAAAGTGCAGATGGATAGCCGGAGATCATTACATTGGCTGGCACGTTGCGCAGCTTGGCAATCAGTTTGCGGTGATCGTCGTCGGTGTATTCATGGCGATAGCGCGCGTTACTGGTGCGAGTTGATGCCAGATACGGCGGATCCGCGTAAATTAGTACTCTGCCAGCTCTGGAAAAATCAAAAAAATCCAAATAATCAACTGCATCTGTGTTTACTAAACTCACGTGCGGTAAGTTATGGGTAAATGCAAAATCTATCAGGGCGTCGTAATCTATGTCGATCCCGATATTGAGGGGTGCTGGCGGCTTTTTCAGCATAATGGCACCGCCGCCCAGGTGCGTTTCAATGTATGTATCATGCGGTGGCATCTGGCTGATGATCGCTTGATATGCGCCGCTTGCGGCTTTACTTCCCAAATACCCCATTTGCAGGCCTCCATAGTTAAAAATAACTTTGCTGCAGCACAGATAAAAATGGCCTTGCCGCAGCAAAGTGGTGATTAGCCACGGGTGCACATCACGTCGTCGCACACTTCTACGCATTCGTTGCAGATGCATGTACGTCCCTGCCCTAAAATCAACAGCCTCACTTCGTGCTGAAACTTGCCGCAAAAACCGCACTGTAATTGCTCATTGGTATTTGCTTCTGATATCTGCCGAGGCTCCTTAGGTGGGCTGCTCATTCCTTCAAAATCTTGATGACTTCTGCGCACGACGCGCGCGCAACCCACCAATTCATTGGGTGTAATGTTCTCGTTTAGCATGATGCTTTGTAAGCGACTGGTGATCGCCGCCAATTTCTTCATGCGCCTGCTTCTGCTGTGGCGCGGATTCTCAGGTATTTTTTTTAGTGGTGGTACGTATGGCATTGAGTGATCCCCTTTGTTTTGTGTGGCGGTACCACATAGACGCCGCCGTCTTTGCCTGGTAGCACAGACGTTCTCGCCTGTGCTCGATGTCATGGCCACAACAGCCATTACTGTCTATGCGGTACCCAGCAGCTGACACAGATGTATGCGGCTGTGTGTACCGGCCAGCATAGTTAGTGCTGACAACTTGCCTTTTGCTGTGCTGCGTTTTTCCATCTTTCGATCAGGCTGCTGGTTTCTTTACGCGATATTGACTTGCGCCACGGCTCAAAGATGCCGCATGGAATGATCTCGCCGGTGTTGAGGTTGGCGCGGTACACGTTATCAAGCACCGTCACTTCATTGCCCTGCGCAAGCTGTACCGCCTGCGGCTTGCTCAGTGGTACTTTGCGGATTTCTGCCCAGCGCTGGATCTGTTCGGCCAGTGCAGAAACACCGGCGGTTACCGGTTGCTCTGCCTGCCTGATTGCGCTCGCGGCGCGGAGGTAACTGTCGGCGCGGCTACGGTCATAATCCGAACATTCGCCACTGACAATGACCTGCGCCAGCAATTCGAAATCATCAGCGGGCGATTTACGCCGCTGCGGTGGCTCACTGTGCAGGCTGGTTTGCAGTCGGTTTCGCTGCGCCCTGGTTGGCTGCCCGAAAGCCAACTGCTCCGGCTCGAGCTGATACAGATATTCCTGATCGTCCGGTGGTTGATCTCCGCCCGGTTTTGTCTGTTTTTTGGCCTCGGTACAGTTATTGACACGAGTCCTAGAGGGCGCGGGCGCGCCCGGCAGGTCAAAATCAAAACCAACGTCAAGGTCAACGGCCTGGCCTGCGTCGTCTGGCTTGGCGTTCATCTTCACTATTCGGTAACTGCGAAGGCGGGTTTCAACTGGCGGCAGCGCCATGCCTGGCATGTATACGCCTTTGATTGTCGGCAGGTATTCACCGTAGGCGTTTGGCTCATCTTCCTGCTTGTAGTAGGTGCGAACGTGCAGGGCGGCGCGGCTAACAAACGGGCCGCCCTGCAACTGTACGTATTCATCCCACCACCCTTGATCGGCGGCGCGGTGGATCTCGGCAAACAGGGGATTTACTTTGTCTGCCAGTTCCTGATCGCCCATTCTGCGCAGTTCACGCCAGACTGATACCGGCGCGCCACCGAGGAATTGAAACTGTCTGATGCCCCAGCATGAGGCCCACGCGGTGGCGTGTTTGGCGGTTTCCTTTAGCGGCTTGCCGCTTTCGTCGTCTACTTCGTTATCTAATGCGTAACCGTCGATGTTTTTTGAGACATATTTTACGACGTAGCCTGTGGCGCTACCGACTGATGCGTCGATCGGCTTCATCTCGAAACGTGGCCGGCTGCCATGCTTGCCTTGCAATTCTTCGGCATCTTCACGCGTGGCGTATTCTTCCATCACTGCGGCCAGGGTGTTGCTGTGTTCTGGTGCGGTAAACAGCAAGCCATGCCAATGCGGCGTGCCATCGTGATGCGATTCGGCAACGCGCAGGCCAAATACGGGAATTTCACGGCGGGCCAGTTCGGCGCGGATTTGTTGCCACAGGCGGGTGAGGTAGCGCTGAGTTTTGCGCGGGCTGGCCCCGCTCCATTTTGCGTTACGGTGGCCGAACATGGTGTAAGCGTGGTATTTCGACGGGGCTGTCAGCGTAAAGAAACTACCTGTGAACCCCTCACTATTTGCCACTTTTTCAAAACCGCCAATGCGCGTCATAAGCTCAACTCGGCGCTTTACCGGGTTGGAAATACTTTTATCAATCTGCTCTACCAACGAAATGCGCTCTTTGGTTTCTTTATCTTCCAGCTCAAGGCGGCTCATTATTGCGCGGCTGCGCTTGCGGCGTGCTTCCCATTCGTCAACATGGTGTTTGCTGCAATACGGTGCCGCGCCGCGCTTCACATCACCGAAGGCAATGTGTAGATGTTCACGCCAGCGGGCGGCATACTTGCGCAAGGTGCGCACCCAAAAACGCGGATCCAGCATCTTACTGATTGCCGATGCGTCAGCATCCCCAGGCGCTGCCTTGCGGCTGGGTAGTGCCGGTGACTGACGAAACAGCTCAGTAACGTTTGCCGCTTCTTGGTAGAGGTAGAACGGTAAATGAAGGTCGCTTTCTGACGCAAAAACCTCGTTCACTTCGCTCAAGGTTGCTGTCATGTAAATGGCAATATCCTGCGCCAGCAGCTCAATATCTTCGCGTGAGAAGTCAGGCAAATGATTGAATCGTTTGATCAGACCGTTCAGGGTAGCAAAGGTGTGATAGAGCGGATTAAGGTGCCGGAATGCGTCGGTGTAGGATCCTGCTGGCCTGCCGCTATCCTGCTGGATGCCGTATTGCTCTGTCACCATGTTGATGACCGGTAGATCGCGCCGGATGACATCGCGCAGCGCTAAGCGGGCGATGTGTCGCCCCTTCATGTTGTGAATACTGTCGATGCGTGACGCAAGGCGCTGGCGGATAAAGCGCGGGAATGGCTGGAGCGCGGTAGTAACCTGACCTAAAAACTCTTGCTCTTGACCCAGTTCAACGAGATCAACAGCAGGAGTTTTATCAACGAATATGGCGGTTTTTGGTTTGTTCCAGTCGTACTGATACCGGACATTGTCGGTAACAATGCCCGGATAGGGTAAGGGATCGGTCGGGGCGCGGCGGCCCCGTGTGTCTTTTTTCACTCACATACTCCCGCATAAACACTGCTGCAAGAGGTGTGATCGTTCATTGCGGCCAGTAAATCGAACTGTTGCCCCCCCCTAGTGGTCAAGGCCCAATCGCGATAGGTTTCAATGCCATGTGATTCAACGGTAATGCACTCAATGCGGCGTTCTGCTTTCTTCGGATCCTGAGTGGCAGGAAAGAAGGTGCTGTTTTGACGGCGTGAGCAGGCAGCGACCAGTTTTTCCCAGCAGGCGACGCGTGCGATCTCTTCGGGCCAGCGGGTGAATATTTCGGCCAGTTCTGACTTGCGGGCGTGAATGCATGGCATGCAGCCGACACGGCTACAGCCTTGCAGGTAGAGCGGGTTTGGTTTGATGCCATGATGCCTCGCAATAGCAAAAACATCGGCGTGCTTCCAATCCAGAATAGGGCGGTAAATGTTTAACCCTGGGGTTTTATCTGCGTCAGTTTCCCACATTGGTAAACCTGCGCGCTGCGGTGACTCTTCAGCGCGCACCCCTTGCCAGCTAATCACCTCGTCATACTCATCCAGCAACGGCATAACCAACTGATCGCGGATCGGGATGTGCTTCAGTTCGAAGGTGCAGAAACGGGCCATTGTTGAGGGGAAACGGCCTTTCCACATGCACAGATCAAGGAATGGAACGCCCGTTGGGTGAAGGCATTCAAGCGCCAAAGCAATTGTTTCTTGTGCTTGCTCATCGGTAAGCCCGCACTCAGTGACCAGTGATACGGGCCAGTGTTCGGCAATAAAGCGGCGCTTACCTTCAATGCGATCGCTAAAGTCGGCCTTTACGCGGCAAATCTGGCCCAGATTGTTTTCAAGGTAATCCAGGTATTCCATTGTGATCGGGTGTTCGTGGCCGGTATCCGCAAATACCGGAACAACATTCACACCCGCATCAAGGGCTAACAACCACTGCGCCAGGCTATCTTTACCGCCGGAAATTGAGATCACATTGATTGTATCGGTAGCGCTTGTGCGGGGATCGACAAACGCGATCCCTGATGGGTAGGTGATGGCTTTCATGATTTGAATGGCCCTCTCTCAATACTCAGCATCACGTAACCTGGTAACCACTTACTTAGGTCGGTGATGTGGGTTACACGCGCCCAGATAAATTCCCCAGAAAAACCCATCAATCCATTGAGTGCTGGACGCTGGCCGTATTCATTAAGGCGAAGCATGTCGCCTACCTCGTAGTCACGGTCATTGATGCGGATTTCTGCCTTCTTATCTCCACTTACTACCGCTGCAAAATACTCAGGCTGGATCTTTAGGTGATGGGTTTTCATGCTGACGCCCTCACTGCCTTAATGATTTCGCACATGGCCTTTGGCGGCACGGCGTTGCCTGCCATGTGGGTTGTTAGCCGGTTTGATGATGGGCGGATGTAGTCACTCGGGAAGGTCATTGCCTGCATATTTTCGTCTGCTATCAGCATGCGCATGCGGTCGCCATCGACAATGGCCCACCTGTCGCGGGTGGTGATCGTGCCGATAGGGCGAGAGAGTGATCGGCCTGTCTTGGTGTTTCCGTAGTAGCTAAACAGGAAGCGATCGCCAAACTGTTGGCGGCCATTTCTGACACGTTCCAGTGTGCTGGCTGCGCGCCCTGGCTTGTCAATGGGTTGCCATTTCCCTGCTGTGAAATCGATAAATGAATCAGCCGGTTTATGTGTCTGCTTTGGTAGCGTCAGGTAAAGCGGCGAATGACTGCGGGTGCAAACAATGAACATGCGTATGCGGTTTTGGGGAACGCCGAGATCGGCACATTCAACAATGTGAGGGGCGAGTGAATAGCCCAGCGCCTGCATAGCTGCTTCCCATGCTGGGTATAAAGCCCATTGCAGAAACTCTGGCACGTTCTCAACGATGATCGCCTGTGGCGCATGGAATTCAGCCGCCGAGACAACCGCCCATGCTGTTGATCGGCTGGCGTCATGTTGCGGGTTGCCGGATTTCTTGCCGCGAGCTTTGCTGTGCCCTTGGCAGCACGGTGAAGCCATCATCAGATCGTGCGCTGGTACTTGCGACCAGTCAGCCTGATGCAAGTCTTGGCAAACATGGATTGAATCAGGATGGTTTAATGCATGTATATCAACAGCGGCTTGCCAGTGATTACCCGCCCATAGAACCCTGGCGCCAGCCATGCGCGCGCCAGTGGATGAACCACCAAAGCCAGAAAACAGATCAATAACATTCATGCTGATGCCCTCATGCTTGCGATGATCTCGCCGACGCGTTCCCGGCTGGTTGCGCTGGCGCTAACGCTGCGGCGTGCGGTGATGGCGGTAATGCTGAAATCTGAGTACAGATCCAGCGCGGCGGCGGTTTCGCTGTTTGATGCCACAACGTGGCGCCCACGGCGGGCGGCAATGCGCAGCATGCAGGCCAACTTTCGCTGTTGGTCGCTGGTGAATCCGTCGGTGTGGTAGCCGGTGAAGTTGGCTGTTGCTGATGCAGGGATGTAGGGTGGATCGCAATAAATCACGTCACCGGCCTGCGCCATCCTGATCGACTCTTGGAATGTGCAGCACAGGAAAATAGCTTTCTTGGCCTGTGCCTTCTCCGAAAAGGCGTGGATTTCCGCTTCGGGAAAGTAGGGGGCTTTTCGGTGACCGAATGGCACATTGAATTCACCGCTCAGGTTATAGCGGCAAACACCATTAAAGCAGTGGCGATTCAGGTAGAGGAACTGCGCAGCACGGTACAAAAAATTACTGTCGCAGCGCAGGTTAAAATCAGCCCGCACGGCATAATAACCGGCCTCGTCTGCGTACTCGTTGAACAGGTTACGCGTTTCCCGGATCAGCGCGTCAGGCAGGTTTTTAACCGCATTATGGAAGTTGATCAGATCGCTGTTGATATCGGTCAACAGGTAGCTGTCGTAATCGGTATTGAGGAATACCGCGCCGGAGCCGGTGAACGGCTCAACCAGGCGTTTACCTTCCGGCAGGTGCGGGCGAAGTGTGTCGATGATGCTGGCTTTGCTGCCAAGCCATTTCAGGGCGGGGCGGATCATGCATCCCCCTTAATGACGGTTAACTGACGAGTGGACGCCCAAGCTTTCAGGGTGGTAATGATCTGATCGGCGTTGGCGTGATTGGCTTTCAATGTGTCGAGTTTTGATTCAAGCGCATCTAACAACTGAAGCCGCGCTGATAGGCGGGCATCGGTTAGCATTTGCACCAGTTCGGTGTTTATTTCCGGCGTGGTCATATAGCCCTCGTTAAATTCAGGATGAGCGAAGCCCGGTGCGACAATGCGCACCATTTTTTTAGTGGATACTTTTTTATTTCAGAAGCGACTTATAAGCGGCTTCTGAAATAAATGCCGGGTTTTACCCATGCCCGGCGCATGGTCTTGTGGTAACGTTGTTTCGCCTGTGGCTGTCCACTCTTGAAAGGACGCAGGCGGAACAACTACCAACCACAAAAGGAGTTAGTAAAATGGAAATATCTAAAACTCAGTACCTCAATCTTTTTAGAAAAACATTTGATGGAATACCTAAATCACACAAAATCGGTGTAAGTGATAATGCCATTAACTATTTTTCTCATCGTGCACTTATCATCTTTCGCCTAGACATGCTCCTGTTTAAATACAAGCAGGACAACGATCCCCTTCGATTAATATTATCTGGTAAAAATGCGCTGACATCCTATCTCATCAATAAGAAGAATATTCCGCTTAATGATGCAAAAAACGCTTCCTTGCGTGATGCACTTACTATTTTATGGACTGATATTAAATCAGTTTCAATACCCGACTCCCTGCTTGATTCGCTTATGGAGGCATACTCTTATAACTTCAATAAATTCAATCCTCGTTACTATGCGGAGCAGCATCTAGATTATGTTGATGATGAGTGGAATCCTGAGCTTTGGGATAAATTGCTCCTGCAATAAACTCCTTACTCTTTTTAAGAGTTGTTTGAGATAGCTCCACATCTTCTTTGAGATCTGCAATTCGTTTTTTTGTGGATCTCATGCTTTCTAATTTGTAAACAACCATGTGCAGCCATTCGATGAGTTTCTCATCGCTTAAGCTTCCGCGGTGAATAAAAGGTTTATCGATATCTTTTCCAGCACTCGGCGCCGCAGCCTCTTGTGGCCTATTCGCATTAATGAGTGCTAGCACTGCGCCTTCATCCATTTCACTTGATGGGCCGTTTTTTCTTGATACGCCGTAGAATACAAATCCCTCATGAGTGCCATTCTTAAAATATCCCCTTCTGAAAAATTCCGTTCCTTCATAAATTACCGTTGTGACATTTTTAATGTGCATTGATTCAGTCACGGTTAAACAGTTGCCGCAATTTGTACAGCCTGCTTTCTTCAAGCAAACAAACATATTCTTATTCATGATACCCCCTGATTTTGGTTTACCTATTGGAGAGCGCACCTTGATAAACAGATTCGCTCTCAAATAGGACCGGGCAAACCGGCCTAGGCTGCAAACTGATCCGCGCAGAATGGCTGCGGAATATCACCGGCATTGCACTTGCTGACGATCTCCGCCAGTGCGGTGGCTGACTCGGTATCGCCAGCGGCTTCGGCGGTAGTCAGCAACCCTTCGAGGCCAATGCTCAAGCGGAAGGCGTAATCGTTCTGCGAGTACTCGCGAACCACATCGGCAACGGCTGACGCCGCGCGCATGTTCTCGGCCTTGAAGTGGTACTGCTGCAACAGATCGTTGATAAGAACGCTGTAAGCCTGTTTCATTGCTGATCCTCGCTGTTACGTTTTGCCTCACGGCGGCTGCGGTAATCACTCACGACAAGCACCACTGACAGCACGGCGATGATCGCGATAACAATCAAGTGCGCGGTGGCGTCGGGTGATAGTGTTTTGATGAAATTGATCATTAGCACCCCATCTGATTAATTTTTGCCGGGGTTTTTAGCCACGCCCGGCGCGTGGTTTTTTGTGCTACTGTTCTTGCGTCTGCTTTATTCCGTAGCAGGAGAGACAGACGCAATAACCACTCACACACAAGGAGGTCGTATGACCGACAGAGAAGAGACTTTCCAAGGTACGCATGGCGACCGTGGGGATCTTGTTCCGCACCATGTTGTTCACAAGCCTGCCAGCCCTCCGCAATCTGATCGGGGTTCTGGCGGCGATTCCAATCAATCGGCGGGAGGCGACTCCAGCCAACAGGAGTAAAACCATGAACGAGCAGCCGTCTTACGATGAAAAACACAGTCTGTTTTACGCTTACAATCTGGAGGCTATGAGTGCGACGTTTTATCGCCGCGTAAATGACCTTTCCTCCTTCCTTCTGATTATTCTTGGTAGTGCCATTGCCGCTGGCGTTCTCAACGCCGTTGCCCTCGGCCTGGCTGTCACTGTGATTTCCGCTTACCAATTTACTTACAGACCCGGTGAGGCGGCTGCAAAGGCCAGCGCGCAAGCGCTGAGATATGAAAAGCTCATTCACAAGCTGAGTTTTCACGGCATGACTTCCAGCGAGCTGTTTAGCGAAATGGGAAGCCTTATTGAAAATGACACTCCACCGCTTGGCGTTTTTCGAAATCCGGCATATATCAGGGCGCATATTGCTTTGGGTATGGAGACCGAAAAAGTCACCGCAGAGAAAGCAAAACTGACACGCTGTGAGCGTTTCTTTTCGGCTATTTCCGGTGGTATACCGCAATAATAAATTCATGATCCTGATCCTCGTGAAAAGCCCTTTTGCAAAGCAATTTTGAAAGAGGGCTTTTTTAATGCCCGCTTTCCCTTGGCATTAGTGAACCGCTGCCTTTCATTTCATATGGTTTTGGTGTTTTCCCGGTGAGTAGCCAGTTGGATGCCATTAGCCCGAGGTAAGCTGCTGAGTCATCACCCGCATAACGGGCAGCGTCGGCTATTTGCTCAAGCAGGTTTGCCGCTGTCGTCATTTCTGCTGTGGCGTATTTCGGTTGCGTGTGTTCCATGCGTGCATTGAACCTGTCGATAACGGCACTCGCGGCTACATAGAATGGGTTGATGGACAGGGTTTTCATGCGACACACTCCGCCAGATCTTTGGTGGTAATAACATCTGTACCCAAGCAAGCCGGGGTTGTTGTCAAAAACAAACCGATTAAATAAGGAGATGGAAGTGGGCCTTCTCCGTACAGAATGGTAATTGCTAAATACTGGTTTTCCTTCCAGTGTTTCGACAACTCGAGAAAGTCTTTACTTGCCTTCACCTCAACATATAAATCGGCTTTATCACCTACCATTTCGGCTCTTGTGCTTTCAACAAAACCCAGCGTTGACGATAGGCTTGGCTGTTCTGCAATTATCGCTGTGCGAGTCGCTGTGTTGTAGTTGCTGGCGATAGCCATAATATCGGCGGCGCTGAACTCTCTGCCGTCTACGGTCTTGCCACTGGTGGCAACCAGGAACATTTTCTTATTCACTTTGAACCTCCGCGCTGCTGATACAGATGATCGATATACCCGGTTGCCTGTGCTTGCGCATCGAACTTGCCGTAAGACTGATCACCCTGGCGAACGTGGTAGCGGGTGATCGGCTGGCAGGCTTTACGCGGCAGCTTGATAACGCTGAATCCCCGGTAAACGCTGGTGTGCTCGCTGACTTTGGTCAGTGCGTAAACGTTTTGGCTCATGCTGCCGCCCCAGAGCGGCGACCTTTTCCGGTGCTGCGGCGGTAGGTTGATTTATCACGCATCAGGCGATCGATGTGATAACGCTCATCGGCGGTGATGATGGCGCGGCAGTGGCGCAGAGCATCCAAATATTCTTGCATCATGATGAAGCGCTTCGGACGTTTTGAACCCGGCATGCCCTCGCGGTGGACGGGGATCTGGTTTCTGTCCATGAGGTGCTGCACTGACTTGAGAGTGCGTCCGGTGAGATAGGCGAATTCTTCTGCACTAACAAAGATCTGGCTTGCCAATTCATCGGTTGGCATATCACGCAATTTTGCTACTTGCTTGGCGGTCATCCGGCACACACGCACCGCGCGCGCATCATCAACCGGGAACTGCCTGGCGTACCGCGTATCGATTTCGTTGATGGTTTTCATTGTGATAAAGTTCCTTAATTGGCCCCCATTGGGGCTAATTGGGTACAGGAGGCTCTTAGTCGCTTCCTGATTTCACTGTTGTGTAAAAATAGGAGATCTGTAGTTTTATGTCAATGACTCAAAGTGAAAAACTTAAGCTTATGCGGGAGTCTGAGCGTATGAAAATCAAGGAAGTTGCTGAATTGGTTGGACTTAATTATGTTACTTACCACAACTATGAAGTTGGCAAAGCCAAAATGTCATTTGAGGCTGGCATGAAGTTATTCAAGCATCCTCGTTTTAGAAAGTACCGCGATTGGTTCATGTTTGACGAAACAGATCCAGCGAAGGGGCAAGTTGCACCGGCGCTCGCGCTATATATGCCCGACGAAACAGACTCACCCCGCTAAGAGATGAGAATTGGTTAGATGTTTTTTACCTGTGGGTTGAATACCTATGGGAACAAGTTGTGCAGTACATCGGAGGGTTATCTTATGTCTATTAAGAAACTCGAAGATGGTCGCTTTGAAGTGGATGTTAGACCACGGGGCCGCAATGGAAAGCGTATCCGTAAAAAGTTTGATCGCAAGGCCGACGCTCATTCGTATGAGCGCAGCATTATCGCCAAGTATCAAAATAATGATTACTTGAACCGGCCAGCCGACAAGCGCCGCATGAGTGAGTTTGTTGAATTATGGTGGATGCTTTTAGGGCGAAACCTGCCGTATGCAAACGCAAGGCTGAGCACTATCAATGGAATATGTCGTGATATGGAAGATCCCATGCTTTACCAAATTGATTCTCGATGTTTGGTTAATTACCGGGCGTATCGCCTGGGTGAAGGGATCAAGGCGTCGACCATTAATCATGACCTGTTCGCCCTCAGCGGCGTGTTTAAGTCAATGGCCGAGATTGACGAGTATCACGGGGAAAATCCCGTCGCCTCACTGAGCCCTCTAAAAGAGGTGCGCTCTGAAATGTCTTACCTCACCGCTGATGAAATTGAACATTTTCTGGCGCAGTTGAAGGGGGATTACTACCGTATCGCCGTTCTCTGTTTGGCTACCGGCGCTCGCTGGGGTGAGGCTTACGGCCTGAAAGCTGAAAACATTGTGCATAACAATGTGATGTTCTCGCACACCAAAAACGGTGATAAGCGCGTTGTGCCTATTTCCTGCGAGGTTGCTGATATTGTCAAAACGCGGGAGTCTGGGCGATTGTTCCGGGTGAGTTACAGCCGTTTCCGCAAGATGATAAAAGAGGCCAAGCCAAACCTGCCGGATGGTCAGGCGGCGCATGCCTTGCGCCATACCTTTGCGACACACTTTATGATAAAGGGGGGCAATATAATCACCTTGCAGCGGATCCTTGGTCATTCTGATGTTTCGCAGACCATGACCTATGCGCATTTCTCCCCGGACTTCCTGGCGGATGCCGTAAGTTTAAATCCCCTTGCGGGCGTGTCCACATTGCGTCCACAGATAGAAGGTCAAAAGGGGGTAATTGGGGAGTAATGGGGTTATAATTTATTGATTTCCCACAGTCACATAAGTGGCTGTGGGTTCCGTAAACCTCCCAGCAAGGGTAAGGTCAAGGGGGTTCAATGAATATCAGCGATGTGGCTAAAAAAACCGGTTTAACCAGCAAAGCGATCCGTTTTTATGAAGAAAAAGGCTTAGTCACCGCCCCAATCCGCACGGAAAATGGCTACCGCAGTTACGATCTGAAGCACGTTGAAGAGTTAACGTTGCTGCGTCAGGCACGTCAGGTGGGGTTTAATCTTGATGAGTGCCGCGAACTGGTGGCGTTGTTTAACGATCCGGCGCGCCACAGTGCCGATGTCAAGGCGCGCACCCTGCAGAAAGTGGCTGAGATTGAAAAACACATCAGTGAATTGGGGCAAATGCGCCAGCGGCTATTAGCGCTGGCGGAGCAGTGCCCAGGGGATGAGGGGGCAGACTGCCCGATCATTAACAATCTGGCAGGCTGCTGTCACCGGCATTAGCGGTTAAGCGCGCGGATCACCAAGGTGACGCCTTCAACGGCCACCACTTCTACTTCGGTGCCGACCGGCAGATCCTCGTTAGCCTGCGCGCGCCAGCTGCTGTCACCAATATTGATGCGCCCCAGGCCGTTTTGCATGGGTTCGGTCAAGGTTGCGCGGGTGCCAATCAACTGGCGGTTACGCTGGTTCAGCACCTGCGAACCGCTGGTCGCTGCGGCAGGCCGCTGGCGCAGCCAGTACCACCACAGATAAGCCACGGCGATGGTCAGCACGGCAAAAATGGCGCCTTGCCACTCCCAACTGAGCTGCGGCAGCAACCAGACGACAATCCCGACCAGCACCGCCGACAGGCCGCTCCACAGCAGATAGCCGCTGGCACCGAGCATTTCGGCGGCCAGCAGCAACCCACCGAGAGAGATCCAGAACCACTGCGGGTTTGCTGCGATCTGCTCAATCATGATTACTTGCCTTTACTTTCTTTCAGCAACTCGGTAATGCCACCGATGGAGCCCAACAGACTGCTGGCATCCAGCGGCATCATGATCACTTTGCTGTTATTGGCGGAACCGATTTTCTGCAGCGCATCGGTGTACTTTTGCGCCACGAAGTAGTTGATCGCTTGAATATTGCCGCTGGCAATAGCGTCAGAAACCAACTGCGTCGCTTTTGCTTCCGCTTCGGCGGCACGTTCACGCGCTTCTGCCTGTAAGAACGCCGATTGACGTTCCCCTTCGGCTTTCAGGATCTGCGACTGCTTATCCCCTTCGGCACGCAGGATCGCCGCCTGGCGCACCCCTTCGGCTTCCAGAATATCGGCACGTTTGGTACGTTCGGCCTTCATCTGCGCATTCATCGCCACAATCAGTTCGGCTGGTGGGCGCACATCGCGGATTTCAATACGGGTAATTTTGACGCCCCAAGGATTGGTGGCCTCATCGACGATATGCAGTAAACGGCTGTTGATGCTGTCGCGCTGCGATAGCATTTCGTCCAGCTCCATGGAGCCGAGCACGGTACGGAAGTTGGTCATGGTGAGGTTAACGATCGCCTGCTCCAGGTTGCTGACCTCATAGGCGGCACGCGCCGGATCGACCACCTGAATAAAGCACACGGCATCAATGGCCACGTTGGCGTTATCGCGCGAGATAATCTCTTGGGAAGGGATATCCAGCACCTGTTCCATCATATTGATCTTGCGGCCGATGCGATCCATAAATGGCACCACGATGCTCAGCCCGGGCATCAACGTTTTGGTATAACGGCCGAAGCGCTCCACCGTCCATTGGAAGCCCTGTGGCACAATTTTTACGCTGGCGAAGACGATAATCAACGCAACAACGATCACAACGGGAATAACGGTAAACATGGCATAACCTCCTGTCAGACGTATTAATAGATAGTACGTCAACGGTGGGAGAAAGCCTAATGCCGCGGCATAAATATACCCTGATTACCCGAAGTTGCCGGAGTTCAAATCCCCGGCGGTATCACAGCATCATACCGCCGGGTGAGGTGTTACCGAACTATGGCAAGATCCTTTGATCTGCGATTATTTTGGGATAAACGCATTTTTATAGAAGTGGATAAATCCGTCATTAGGCACGGTGAATTCAACACCGTTATGCAGCGACAGCGGCGAGTTGACCGCGTCATTCACGATCGCCCCGTAGCGGAAATAGCGGCTGGCATCAATGTACATAAAGTCGAGACGGGCCTCGCGGTTATCCTTGGCCTGATAGAAATTACCGACAATCGGGCTGATAAAGGAGGCTTTCGGCCGCTCTCTGGTGCCTAACAGCCTGAAGTTAGTGTAGTTTCCTTGCTCGTCACGAGTCAGGGTGTAGTGATAGGTATTCTCTGGATCCAGATTGTTTTGCAGCGCATAGAGCAGGTTGACGGTGGTGCCGGTGGTGATGGCCGATAGCATGGCGAAAGGGTTCTGATAATCACCAACCCCATAATCATTAACAACGGTGGTGATGCGCCCACCGCGTACCTGATGGACTCTTTTGTTGGTAAAAATCAGGAACAGGGGTTCTGATAGGCCATTGACCGCCACCACGTCTTGCAGGAACTCCTGATATTCGGTCAGGTTCCGCAGCTCATTACTGCCGGTTGGTGCATCCTCGAGCCCCTGGGTCAGGAAAGCTCGCGGGTAGGCATACTGATCATTGGCGGCAAAAAATAGGGCGGAGGTGGCCCCGGATGACGAACGGCTTTCCACTGCGGCAGTACAGACTTGAAGTGCGTAATCTGGGTACCAGTTGCTTAGCCGCTGATTGGTTCCCTGTTTGAAGAAATCGGCGATATGGCAGTATGCCGCGTCGCGGATCTTGGCAAAGTTATAGATGCGCGAGGTTTTAGCAGAAGTGACCAGTGCCCCGGCTTGCGTATAGACGGCACCATCCTCTCGATCGACCAGATGTGGGACATTATCCCAATCTGAATTCATGGTTTTGGCATCATAAGCACAGACCATTGCACCATTCCAATAGGTCATGGCTTTGCACAAATAGCTGCCAATATCCTGATAGACCAGGCCTCTGGGTTGAATAACCTGATTGGTATAGTCTTGGATCGGGGACAGCGGGATCACCGGTTTTTTGAACAGTTCATACAGCCACTGGGCGATCATCACCACCAGGCCGACAATGGCAATGACGATCCCAAGCGGCCCGGCAATCGCCAGGCCCATCACGGCTGCGATGGAAACCCCCAGCGCCACGGTTGCAATGAGCATGTTGATCGAGGCAAAGATAATATCGGCGGTATCTCCTTCCATTACCGCCTGATAGAGGTTGTAGGCTGCCAGCGCGGCGCCCAATGCCGCCAGGCCGACGAAGCAGATTTCTATAATGCGTGTGACCGTGGAGGTGGCGATGAAAAGCTTATTGACCACCTGTCTTTCGAGGTTGTTCAGGAACTTCCCTTTGCCGCAGAGATTGCTGATGAACTGGCTGAATTTGCCCATATTCACCGCAATGGCTTCGATCAGGGGTTCGCCATTGCCAAAGATAAACATGCTGACGCGGTTTAACAGAATCTGGAAGCTGATGACGATCGTCAGCCCCGTTTCGACAAAGGCCAACCCCAGTTCCATCAGTGAGATCGGGCTGAAAAATTCCTCGCGTTCGGTTGCCGTTGCCCAGGTAAAGTGCCCAATCCCCAGCAGCAGGGCTAGTGTTGAAAGGGACGAGTCCAAATTCAAACTCTTTGCCCCGTTGCCCTTCAATTCCGGGTATTGCTGTATAATGCGTTGGCTGGCAGCGTCATCCTGCAACGTGTAAGACGCCAGCCCCAGGGTATTTAGATTATTCCAGAACGAGTCTGGATCATATTTTCTGAAGAAGTCCTGCCAGAAGATTCCACCGTCAGTTTTGAGTAAGTTAACCACATCGATAAAATTCTGGCGGTTAGCGAGCAGGCTATTTTTTTCGCTTTGTTTACCCCAATTCATACTCATGGCAAAGCCGCTGTAGACCGCACCGTACAGCGTGCGTTCGAAGTCTGCCAGTTCTTCTTCTTTGATCGAATAACCAGAGGCAATATTCAGTGCGCGAACTTTGTTGATGGTGTTATAAACCTTTTGCATGGCTTTGGAAAATGACGACTGAGTTGATTCTTGAATTTTGAAAGACAAGACAAGATTATTCAGCACATTATTATCAGAGTAATGATTAATCAGTTCGCGCGCCCAGTGTGCGCCGTTATTCTTATAAGCGCTGAATAAGCCATTCTGACAATAGTGTGTGGCAATAGCGTAGAGCCTGTCCATCATCGCTTTATATTTCTCACCTTTCTCAGCAAGGTGAATATTGGCGTTGGCTTTAATCATATCCCATGAGTTATAGGCCAGGCGGTCACTTACAGGAACATCCTTTTGCTGACTGTAGGATTTTTGCAGCATGCCACTGATATATTCGGCAAGATGTTCTTCAAAGTAATCGGTGTTGTCCTGAAACACTTTGCTGGCGGAATCTCGCCCATCATTCATCCCAAGAATTTTGTCGTTGGGCGTCATGGCTTGGCCCAAGCTGTCGCTCAGCCCGTAATATTGGCTCTTAAACTGCTGTTTCATCAGCTCTTGAAAGATCGTCTGTGCCAGATACTGCGCTTCATCGGTTTCCTGCTGAAAGCGTATAACATCCAGGCCCAGTCCATTCTGCGATGATTGGCCGACATAGAAATTGATGGCATCAAGTTCATTAAATGAGGTGCTGCGCTCACTGAACAACAGATTGGCGGCAGATACGCTAGTCGGGAATACGGAGCTTATCGCCAGACTTAATACCGATGCAGAAGAGTAAGTCAGGAAAGTTCTACGCCCTTGAGAAACTTCATTGTTAACAAGCAGGCTTAATTTTTTCAATCGTCTTTCTCCATAAAGTGTATAGATGTTTTACTGGCTGAGACTTGATCTAATAATGCTGTTGTGGCGGGGTTATTAATTCCTTTGGTGTGGGAGTGCACCTTATACAAAACGCCTAGCCGCATGTAAAGCGATAATTTTAATTGTGGGTATTTTTTGTGATATTTAATTTTTCAGGTGTGTTATATGAATGAGTGATTTAAATAAAATAAAATAGAGTTAATTTAAAAATAAACCCTTATTTCTAAAATGAGATATTTAATTAGTGGGGTAATTATTATTGTTTATTGAATAAGTTAGAGGGTTAATTGTTATTAATACAAATGTCAGACATATTTATAATATATACCCAAAATAATTCGAGTTGCTTGTAGGCGGCAACTGAGTGAAGCCCTGGGAGTATAGATAAACTATGTGACCAGGGTGAACGAAGGCAGCCAACACCCAAGCAACTTGAAGTATGACGGGTATATTGGTTTGCAGGGGAGGCTTTAATTTAGGGGGGCAGGAGCGTGTTATAACGTCTTCTCGATGGTACCGTCGCCGTTGCAGACACTGCCCGCAGAGGCAGTGTCTTTATTATGGCAGCCCGTGTTTAATACAAAAGTGAATACAATTGGCGGCGATATTTACCCGCCAGCGCATCACCGGTGCCCAGCGCGGCCAGAATATCCATCAACGTTTTGCGCGCATTGCCGTTTGCCGCGGCCAGATCTTTTTGCAGATGGCCCATCAGCAGTTCCAGCGCTTCTTCGTTACGGCCAACCTGGTGCAGTTGCAGGGCAAGCTGAACCGCCAGCTCGACGTTATGTGGCTGCTGCTGCACTTGCTGCTGTAACTGTTGGATCTCTGGCGTATCGGCAGCCTGTTTCAGTAATTCAATCTGCGCCACCAGCCCTTGGTAACGGGTATCGCGATCCTGCAATGGAATGGTTGCCAATACCGCTTCGGCATCTTCCGTCTTGTTCAGGGCGATTTGCGTTTCGGCCAGCGTCAGGCCGATATCGCTGCGCTGATTACTGGCTTGCCAGGCGTCTTTCAGCAATGGCAGTGCGTCGAGGGCACGATCGTCCTGCAGCAGTTCCATGGCTTCGGCCAGTTTCAGATCTTCCGTTTTGGGCAGGAAACGTTGCAGGAATTCACGGATCATCTCTTCCGGCTGCGGACCTTGGAAGCCATCAACCGGCTGGCCTTCTTGGAACATATAAACGGTGGGGATCGAGCGCAGCCCAAACTGGGAGGCGATCATCTGTTCTGCATCACAGTCCACTTTGGCCAAAATAAACTGCCCGGCGTACTCCGCTGCCAGCTTGTCCAGAACGGGCGTGAGCTGCAGACAGTGCTGGCTGCGATCGGACCAGAAGTAGAACAGCACCGGGACGGACATGGATTGTTCCAGCGTCTGGTGCAGGTTAGTTTCGTTAATATCAACAACAGCTTGAGCTAGCATGATTTTTCTCTCTGAGCTTGCGGAGCAATTTGATTCTTAATGGGGGCAAACTGACGCACTTCAACCCTAGCCATTGCTGCGCATCATCCAATCCAGCACGCGGCCGGGCAGCAAGCGGCGCAGGATGCCCATGGCATGGGCCAGCAATGTCACCGGATAACGTAATTTAGCCTTGGGGCTTTCCAGCGCGTGGCGCAGTTTCGGCAGCACGGCTTCCGGCGGCAGCGTCAGCAGTTTGGCGATGCGGGGATTATGCACCGGTTTATCGCTCTGCGTCTGATTGACGTTCTGGGTAAAATGCGTGGTGAGCGGGCCGGGTTCGATCAGGCTGACCTGAATCCCCGTACCGTGCAGCTCCATACGCAGTGCATCTGACCAGGCCTCCAGCGCAAACTTGCTGGCGGCATAGGCTCCGCGCCCAGCGCTGGAGACCAGCCCCATCACTGAACTGGTTTGAATGATACGCCCTTCGCCGTGCGGCAACATGGCCGGCAACAGCAACTGCGTTAGCTGATGGGTACCGAACAGGTTGGTTGAAAACTGCTGTTCCAACTGCTGGCGTGAGATCGTACTGAGCGGGCCATAGACGCCATAACCGCCGTTGTTGAACAGGCCATACAGACGCCCGTTGGTCATTTCGATCACCTGCGCGGCGGCACGCTCTACGCTGGCGCTGTCATCCAGATCCAGCTCAATCCCTTCCAGCCCGAGCTGGCGCATGTTTTCCACGTCCTGCGGCTTGCGGCAGGCGGCCAGCACGCGGTAGCCACGGTTACGCAGATCCTGCGCGGCAATCAGCCCAATTCCGCTGGAACAGCCGGTTATCAATATCGCTTTTTGCATAACTTTACCTAGTTGGCGGCCTTATTCAGTTAGACTCATGTTTTACTAGAGGTTCCAGCCGCTTTGCCATCCAGGTGGCGATAAACGGCTGGGCATCCTGATTAGGATGCAACCCGTCATCCTGCATCCATTCCGGTTTAATCACCACCTGTTCCATAAAGAACGGCAGTAGCGGAATGTTGAACTGTTTGGCCAGCGCCGGGTAGATGGCACTGAACGCCTCGGTATAGCGGCGGCCATAGTTTGGCGGAATATGAATTTGCATGAGCAGCGGTTGTGCACCCGCCTGCTGCACCTGGGTGATGATCTGGCTGAGATCTTGCTGGATATCCTGGGCCGGGAAGCCGCGTAACCCATCGTTGGCACCCAGTTCAATCACCACCCAGCGCGGCTGGTGCTGTTTCAACAGCTCAGGCAGGCGCGCCAGCCCCTGGGCTGCGGTATCGCCGCTGATACTGGCGTTGAGCACCCGTGGGCTACCGGGGTGTTTCTGCCAGCTATCAGCCAGCAGCGTCGGCCAGGCCTGCGCCACCGGCAAACGGTAGCCAGCACTTAAACTGTCGCCCAGAATCAATAAGGTATCGGCGGCGGCAGCACGTAAACTGAATAATCCCAACAGCAAAAGGAAGGGAAGATGCCAGCGGAAAACGTTCTTGAAGTTCATCATCTTAGTAAACACGTTGGTCAGGGTGAGCATCAGCTCACCATCCTTACCGGAGTCGAGCTGGTTGTCAAACCCGCGCAGACAATTGCCCTGATCGGCGAATCCGGTTCGGGGAAATCGACGCTGCTGGGGATCCTTGCCGGGTTGGACGATGGCAGCGAAGGAGAGGTGCATCTGCTGGGCGAGTCGCTGACTGCCCTGGATGAAGAAGGGCGTGCGGCACTGCGTGCCAAAAACGTCGGGTTTGTGTTTCAATCTTTCATGCTGGTGCCAACGCTGAATGCGTTGGAGAACGTCCAGCTACCGGCGTTGCTGCGTGGCGAGAGCGATCGCCACAGCCGCGAGCAGGCGGTGCAATTACTGGAGCAGCTTGGCCTGGGCAAACGCCTTAACCACCTGCCTGCGCAGCTTTCCGGCGGTGAGCAGCAGCGTGTGGCGCTGGCGCGGGCGTTCAGCGGCCGCCCTCGGGTGTTGTTTGCCGATGAACCGACCGGTAACCTCGATCGCCACACCGGTGAACGCATCGCCGATCTGCTGTTCACCCTTAACCGTGACTTTTCCACCACGCTGATCCTGGTCACTCACGACGAAACGCTGGCGGCGCGCTGCCAGCGGCGGCTGCGCTTGCGTGAAGGCAAGCTGTGGGAGGAAGCATGATCTGGCGTTGGTTCTGGCGTGAATGGCGTTCGCCTTCGCTGCTGATCGTCTGGCTGGCGCTGACGTTGTCAGTTGCCTGCGTGCTGGCGCTCGGCAGTATCAGCGATCGTATGGACAAAGGCTTGAGCCAGCAAAGCCGCGACTTTATTGCGGGCGATCGCGTGTTACGCAGCGCGCGCCCGGTTCCGGAAGGGTGGATCCTTGATGCGCAGCAGCAGGGGCTGCAGGTCAGCCGCCAGCTCAGCTTCACGACCATGACCTATGCCGGGCAGCGCCCGCAGCTGGCGGAAGTGAAAGCGACCGATGTGCTTTATCCGCTGTATGGCAAGCTGGAAACCCGCCCGGCCAATCTCAAGCCCGAGCCGGGCACGGTGCTGGTGGCACCGCGCCTGTTGGATCTATGGGGGATTCGCGTTGGCGACAATCTGGAGGTGGGGGATACCACCCTGCGCATTGCCGGTGAAATCATTCAGGAACCGGATGCGGGTTTCAACCCGTTCCAGACCGCACCGCGGGCGATCATCAATCTGGCGGATGTCGCAAAAACCGGTGCGGTGCAGCCGGGCAGCCGCCTGACATACCGCTATATGTTTGCCGGTTCCGCAGAGGATATACAGCGTTATGAAGAACGCCTGAAGCCGCAGCTCAAGCCGGATCAGCGCTGGTTTGGCCTGGAAGAGTCCGGCAGCGCGCTGGGGAAATCGCTGCAGCGCTCACAGCAGTTCCTGCTGCTTTCGGCACTGCTGACGCTGCTGCTGTCGATTGCCGCCGTGGCGGTGGCGATGAGCCACTATTGCCGCAGCCGTTACGATCTGATTGCGGTGCTGAAAACCTTGGGGGCGGGGCGCCGGGCGCTGAGCCGGCTGATCGTTGGCCAGTGGCTGGCGGTGCTGTTGCTGGCCGGGGCCGGTGGCAGCCTGATCGGGCTGGGGTTTGAAGCGCTGCTGATCCGCCTGCTTTCGCCGGTATTACCAGGGCAACTGCCCGCCGCCGGTGCCTGGCCGTGGGTGTGGGCGATGGGGGCGCTGGTGATGATTTCGCTGCTGGTCGGCCTGCGCCCGTACCGGCAATTGCTGGCCACCCAGCCGCTGCGTGTTTTGCGCCGGGACGTGGTGGCTAACGTCTGGCCGCTGCGTTATTTCCTGCCGGTCAGCGCAGTGATAGTGGTGCTGCTGCTGACCGTGCTGATGGGAGCCAGCACGCTGCTGTGGGCGATCCTCGCCGGGATGGTGGTGTTGGCACTGTTGCTGGGCGGCATTGGCTGGGGCAGCCTGTTGCTGCTGCGGCACATTACGCTGAAAAACCTGGCGCTGCGCCTGGCGGTAAACCGCTTGCTGCACCAGCCGTGGGTGACGATCAGCCAGTTGGCGGCTTTTTCGCTGTCGTTCATGCTGTTGGCGCTGCTGCTGGTGCTGCGTAACGATCTGCTCGATCGCTGGCAGCAGCAGTTACCGCCGGGCAGCCCGAACTATTTCCTGCTGAATATGACGCAAGCGCAGGTGCCGCAGGTGAAAGCTTTCCTGCAGCAGCACCAGCTGAAAGAGGAAACCTTCTACCCGATCGTGCGTGTGCGCCTGACCGAAATTAACCAGCAGGTGGCAACGGAAAGGGTGCATGAGGACGATCCCGGTGGTGAAGCGGTCAATCGTGAACTGAACCTGACCTGGCAGGTGGATCTGCCGGATCATAATCCGCTAACGGCGGGTACCTGGCCGCCGAAGCGCGGGGAAGTCTCCATGGATGAAGGCATCGCCGGGCGGCTGAAAATCAAACTGGGCGATACCCTGACCTTCAGCGGCGATACTCAGTCGTTCAGCGCCAAAGTCACCAGCCTGCGGCAGGTGGATTGGGAAAGCCTGAAACCGAACTTCTACTTTATCTTCCCGCCAGGTGCCCTGGACGGCCAGCCGCAAACTTGGCTGACCAGCTTCCGTTATGACGGCGATGGCCAGATGCTGACCCAGCTCAATCGCCAATTCCCTACGCTGAGCCTGCTGGATATTGGTTCGATCCTGAAACAGGTTGGCGGCGTGCTGCAACAGGTGAGTAGAGCGCTGGAAGTGATGGTGGTGCTGGTGGTGATCTGTGGCGGCCTGCTGCTGCTGGCACAGGTGCAGGTAGGGATGCGCCAACGCAGGCAGGAACTGGTGGTGTACCGCACCTTGGGGGCGGGTAAACGCCTGCTGCGCGGCACGCTGTGGTGCGAGTTCGCCTTACTCGGGCTGGTGGCCGGTATTGCGGCAGCGGTGGGCGCGGAGGCGGCGTTATGGTTGCTGCAAACCAAGGTGTTCGACTTCCCGTGGTCGCCGACGCCGGTATTGTGGTGGGCATTGCCGTTACTGAGTGCGTTGCTGCTTTCGCTCTGCGGTGGTTGGTTGGGCGTGCGCCTGCTACGTGGCCAGGCGCTGTTCCGCAGTTACGAAGGGTGATTGACGGGTTTGATTGTTAAGCAAAAAGCTTGAGCACGGTGAGCCGCACCAGGCCGTTAAGCCAGATGGTGCGGCCACTATGTTTAAGCCAGAACCGCCTCTCCCCACGGGAGAGGCGTGGCCGGAATGGAAGTGTAATGTTAAAGGATGCTTAAGAGTCTGGTGGGGGTATCATTTTACCATCCAGTACAAACAACTAAATTAAAAGTCAGGGTAAAGATAAACTACCGATAGATATTCTTAAGGTAATCAGTAAATCTGGGTTTTTTCTCAATAAAGTCTTCACTATCTCTGTATATACCAATTTAGTACCTATTAAGAGGTATTTTCTATGCTTATTTAACCATAAAATAACCTATCAGCCAGTATGTTCTTTTCTTAAGGAAAGTAGGCAGGAATGTAAATGGATGAGACACCTCAAAACATCATTTCCGATGACGTATCGGGTAGCGTTATCCTTATAAAATGTAAGGATTGCTGCGGTAACCAGACCCGGTTATGCACTTGTGCAACCCACGAGCATATCCGCAATCATCAAGAAGATACTCTACTCATCATTCCTACGCAGCCTCATGATTCCTACACGTGAAAAAATAGCCCAGTACGAAACTATTCAATGAAATATCCAGATAAACCGCTCGGAAAAACCTTGAGTGACATGAATTATTATATTCAAATTACTTGTTACATTTATTTGACTACGTTTTAAAGACTGGATAAAAATAGCGTCATTACGTTTGAGTTATAAAGTGGTTACGGAAATATTTACCTTAGTATGCGGAGTTTGAATGTGTATCTGCGCCGTAGGGTGTAGGTATTACAATATTTATATTCCTATTGTTTCCTAATTGTGCGGGCATAAGAAAATGATTACGCCAAACCCAAACCGTTATTTTGTAGCACAACAGATCACAGATCTCTCTGAACCACTTCTCTTTCGCACGTTAACGGGTGAAGAACGGTTATCTGAAATTTACGAATTCGATGTCGAGCTGCTCTGTCCAAATAATACCCTTGATTTAAAATCACTGCTCGGCAAGTCATTTACTATTACAATTAATGACTTACCTGGTAATCCGCGTTATCTGAATGGCAATATCACCGGCATGTCACTGTCAGGCCGCGAAGAGAGTGGTGAAAAATATTACCTTTATCGCGCCACGCTGCGCCCCACGCTGTGGTATCTGACGCAAAATCAGGATTGCCGGATTTTCCAGAGTAAAAGCGTGCCAGAGATCCTCATCAGCATATTAGGTGAATATAAAGTCAAGGTTGAAAATCGCTTAAGCTATGATTACCGCTCGTGGGATTATTCGGTGCAATACCAGGAAAGCGATTATGATTTTATCTGCCGCTTGATGGAGCATGAAGGGATCTATTTTTATTTCACCCATCAGGCTGACGGGCATACCATGATTCTGACCGATGCGCCTCAGGGGCATAACGTCCTGGCAGGTTATGACAATATTGTTTATCGCCTGACGGAAGGGGGATTAACGCAAAACGACGCCACAATTTATCAGTGGAACGTTTCCGATATTATTACCCCCAGTCTTTACAGCATGGATGATTATGATTTCCGCAAGCCGCGCGCCAACCTGCTAGAGAATCGCCGTAACCCTTTGTCCTACGCGAAAGAAAAGGCCGAGATTTTCGATTGGCCAGGCTGTTATACCGATCAGAGCCACGCGCAGTTTTACACCCGCGTGCGCCAGCAGGAATTTGAAGCCAATCATGAACACATGACCGGGCGTGCCTCTTCGCTTGGCCTGGCGCCGGGATACCGGTTTATGCTGGATAATGCGCCACGCCTGGAAGATGCCCGCGAATACCTGACCATCGCGGCCCGTTATTTCTTTCAGGAAAACAGCTACGTCAGCAATGACGACGATGATGCTGAACATTACATCGATTTTGAGGTTCTGCCCGCCAGCACTCCGTGGCGGCCTAAACGGAAAACCGCCTGGCCAAAAACGCATGGCCCACAGACGGCAGAAGTGGTTGGCCCGGCAGGGGAGAGTATCTGGACCGACAACTATGGCCGGGTGAAACTCAAATTCCGCTGGGATCGCTACAGCAAAGGTGATGAAACCAGCTCGTGTTGGGTGAGGGTTTCCAGTAACTGGGCCGGGTGGCAATACGGCGGCGTGCAGGTGCCGAGGATTGGCGAAGAGGTGGTGGTCGATTTTATCAACGGCGATCCTGACAGGCCGATGATCACCGGGCGCGTGTATAACGAAGACAATATGCCACCGTGGGAGCTGCCGGCCAACGCCACTAAAATGGGGATTATGAGCCGCACCACCGAAGGCAGTATCTCGAATGCCAACAGCATTTTTCTGGACGATACGCCGGGTGCCGAGCTGGTTGATATACACGCCGAACGGGATATGAAGATTTCGGTGGAAAACAACCTGGACATGCTGGTGGAAGGGGACAACACCAGCACCATTCAGGGGTTCAGCGACGCGCTGATTGAGGGGGACGCCACCTCGATGATCCGAGGCGCTTCCGCGGCTTCTGTCGTGGGCGACGCGGTAGAGACCTTCTCCAGCAACCTGACCACCACCGTGGCACAGACGCTGACCACCATTGCGCCAATCATGATGATTCAGCCAACCACCAATCGCGTCTCCATCACGCCCGACGATCTGGAGGCGACAAAACTGAAAGTTTTCGCTGCCGGGCTGCGGGTGCAGGCCGTGGGGGCCGATATTCGGGTGCGTGGGATGCATATTGATTCCACGCAGTTCGAAGCGCAGGTTATTCCCACTTATCTGGGGGTCACCAAAGCCAAAATATTGGCCGATGACACCGTACTGAAGATATTTAAAGCGCAGATTAATATCGGCAAATTGGAGTTGAATGCCAAAGATTTGGTGCTTTATCTCTGATTAGAAAAGCAACGGGGATCCCCTGGAAATAGAACGCTCGCAATGCTCCATAAAGTTATGGGGCATTGCATAGCCAATAACCAATTGAAAAAGAAAATGCTTTTCTGACAAGTGTGATATTTCGCATGTCTTTTACGGATTGCCATTTGGAAGGCGAACTATAAATGAGAATTATCAAGCCGTTGCGTCTCGGGATTATGAACCGCCCTTGTTATTATAAAGCGCATAAGCCTTATTTGGGGGTTGCCGTGCTGGCCTTGGTCGATATGGGAGTTCAGCCCCTGTTGCGTCCAGAGCCGGAATTATGGCAGCTGGCGCAAAGCGAATTATCCAGTACGGGAGGCGTGGTCGATACCGCCTATCCCAAATATTATGCCGAGTTTCTGGCAACCGGCCATGCCTATCCACACGCCTGTCTGGCCGAAAATGTTTGCCGCGTCAGCATTACGCTGGGCGAAAAGCAAAAATCCTTAATCGTTTCCGGCGATCGGCAATGGCAGGGGGCCACGCCGACCCACCCGCGCCCTTTTGCTTCCATGCCGATCAACTGGCAACACGCCTACGGTGGCCCGCAGATCGCGGATAACCCGTTGGGTATCGGGGCAGAGGCCAGCGGCGTTCCCCAGCGTTTGCCCAATATTGAATTGCCTGGCGAACGTATGACCTCGCCGACGCGGCCAATAACCCCCGCCGGGTTCGATGCCGTTGATATCACCTGGCCAGCCCGGCAGGCGTTTATCGGCCGCCGTTACGATGAAGCCTGGGTGCAACGGGGGGCGATCGGCCTGGCCGATGATGCCGATTTCCGCCTGTTCAACATTGCGCCGCGGGATCAGCAGTGGCTGGAGCTGGCCGAACTGCCGCGCGGCACGCAGTACCGGATCGAGAATATGCACCCTGAACAGGCGCTGCTGACCGGGCAGCTTCCGCCCTGGAAAGCGCGCTGCTTTGCGCATCATACGCAAAAGGGCGAAGAGGTGTTCTCTGAGATTGAACTGCGTCATACCACGGTCTGGTTCTTGCCTCATCTGGAAAAAATGATCCTGGTGTACCACGGCGAACTGCCGCTGGAGGCGGAGGAAGAGGATGCCCGCAACGTGCATATGCTGATGCCCGCGCTGGAACATGAAGATCGGCCACGCTCGTTAACCCATTACCGGGATGTGTGGATCAAGCGCAGCGATCGGGAGAAAGGCAGCGCCTTTGCGTTTCAGGATCGCGATCTGCTGCCGGAAGAGAGCCTCGGGCCATGGATAGATAACACCCCTGAGCCGGAAACGGACCATCCGCTGCAGCAAAACCTTGAGGCACGTAAGCAAGCCATCTACCAGGATGCCGATCAACGCCTTCAGGTGGTGGACACGACGCTGTACGCAGAGGCGAAAGAGACGCCGGATATCCCGCGCCCGATGCTGTCTCAACTGCCTGAGTTTATGGCGCAAATGGAAGGAATGGCCAACAAAGCGAAAGGTGACGCCGTCCAGCAGATGGAGCAGCGCATGCCGGAGCGGGATGACTATGATGCGCGGCGCCCGACGGGGCCAGAGTCGGTTAATAAGATGCGTACCGCGTTGCAACAGCAGCAGGGGGCCCTGCATCCCGGCCAGGAAGAGGGGTTGCACCAGCTTTATCGCCTTGGTGTACCCAACCAGAATGCCGCTCCGCGCCTGAGCGGTGAGCGAGCAGCGCAGTTGAGAACCTGGGTGATCGGCAAGATGGCGCAGGATCGTAACTTTACCGGTTGCGATCTCACCGGTGCCGATCTTTCCCACCTCGACCTAAGCGGTGCCAACCTGACCCGCACCATGATGGAGAGCGTGGATCTGAGCCACAGCGTGCTGGATCACGCCACGCTGACGCAGACCATTCTGGCCCGCAGCGTTCTGAACCATACCTCGCTGCGCCACACGCTGTTCCATGAAGTGACGCTGGCGCTGGCTATCTGCAACGACTGTGATTTTACCGGCACCTATCTGAGCCACATAGAAACCGCGGGCGCGCAGTTTGAGCGCTGCAACTTCAGTGAGGCGACGATAGCGAACCAGATGTTCACCGAGACTTCGCTGACCGATTGTGACTTCAGCGCCTCCAGCCTGGATAACGTGATTTTCAACGGCATCACGCTGGAAAATCCCCGTTTTTCCTCGGTGCGCATCAACAAAGGCACCTTTATCGACAGCCACCTGCAGCAGGCGGTGTTTGAAAATGCGCGGCTTAAGCGCTGTTCACTGACCCATTGCCAAGCCGACGGCAGCGATTTCACCCGTGCCCGGCTGGAGAATTGCGCTTTTGTTGCGGGCACCTCGCTGGCAAACGCCCGTTTCACCCACGCGCAGCTGATGCAATGCAACCTGCGCCAAATGCCGCTTAGCGGGGCCGATCTGAGCTTTGCCCGGCTCGAGGGGTGCGATCTGTCCGAAGCCAGCTTACGCCAGGCAACCCTGCGCCTGGTGCAGGCTAACGATTCGCTGTTTATCCGCACCGATCTGACGGGGGCGGATCTCAGACAAGCCAGCCTGATCGGCAGCCGCTTACAGAAATCACGGCTCATCGGCTGCGATCTCACCGCTGCCAACCTGTTCCGCGCGGATATCTCGCAGGCGGAAACCGATGACACCACCCTGATGCATGATGCCTGGGTTAAGCAGATGAAAGTCTACCCGTTGCGTAGTCGAGGAGCCGAATAATGGATGCGGTTCAGCTACAGCAGAAAGTCAAACAGGGGGAAGTGATTGAAGAACAGACCCTGTGCGGCCTCAGCCTGGCCTCCGGCGATCTGGCCGGTGGCATCTTCAGGCAGGTGGATTTCAGCGAAGTTGATTTTAGCGATTGCAACCTGGAACGCTGCCTGTTCCTTGAGTGCACCCTGGCGGGAGCGCTATTTAGCGGAGCCCGGCTGCACTATGCGAGCTTCAGTGAGTCCGATCTGCGCCACGCCAACTTTAGCGCCACCGCGCTGCCTGGGCTGATCTTCAGCGAGTGCAATCTGCAACACGCAGATTTCAGTCAGGCCCGGGCAGAGAAAATGCAGTTTATCGGCTGTCGCCTGGAGCACAGCCGGTTCCGGCAGGCGCAGTTCGACAAGAGTGCCATTTCTGAATCGACGATGGATAACAGCGACTTCACCGAGGCCAAGCTGCAGAAAACCACGTTTTATCAAACGGATTTGCGCCAGTACATCGCCAGCAGGGCGCATTTTGAGCAGGTTAACTTTTTTGAGTGCCAACAGCAGGGGCTCGACTACGGCGGCCAGTCATTGATTCAGTGCCTGTTCACCCGCAATCAGCTCGACAACGTTAATTTCACCGCTGCCGTGCTCACGCGCAGCCTGTTTCATGGGGCATCGATGCAGAAGGCGAACCTGAGCGGCGTTCAGGCGGAAGGGGCCCAGTTTGTGGATGCCGACCTGTCTTCCGCCGACTGTCACGCCAGTCAGATGAATCAGTCGATGTGGATTAACGCCTGCCTGTCTGCAACCAACTTCACGGGGTGTCAGCTTGTACAGGCGCAGTTCAGCAAAAGCCGGGCGCTGGGGGCGGTGTTTACCAACAGCCAACTGGTCTATGCCAATTTTTCCTACGCCGACGTCAGCTATGCCGATTTTGGCGGAGCGCATTTCAACCAGACGCAATTTCACCGGGCGGTACAGCAGGAAACGCACTGGGGAGATAAAACCGGTGTGCTGGCGAATGACCCGGAACTGTTCGCCGCCGAAAGCTGGAGTGAACAACAGTCCTACCCAGCGGATCACGGATAAAAAGGAGAATTTAATGAGCACCGTAACCACATCACACGCTCTGCCGGTCTATTTGCCACAGCAATTCAGTGGCCGGGTGGCGGATATTTTATCCGATGGCAGCATGATCGTCGAAAGTGAAGGGCGCGGCTGGCACTGCCGCCGGGCGGCCAGTTGCCTGCTCACGCCGGAGGCCGGTGATACGGCTTTGCTCGCCCGTTCCAGTGACGAAAAGCTCTGGCTACTGGCGGTGCTGGAGCGCGGCAAACCGCAGCAGGCGGCGCAAATCCTCGTTGAGGGCGATCTGAATATCGCCACGCGCGGCGGTTCGCTCACCCTGAACAGCGAACGTCAGTTGGCGCTGGAAAGCCACCGCTTGCAGGTGAAATCCAGCCACGGCGATTGCAGCATCGGCAACCTGGAATACCGTGGCGACGAACTCAATGCCCGCGTGACCCTCAGCCGCTGGGTCGGCGAACGCTGCGAATCCGTCTGGCATACCCTGACGCAGCTCAGCGAAGTGATCTTCCGCCAGGTGAGCAAGACGGAACATGTGCGTGCCGGGCAACTGGACTACCAGGCCGAAGATTACGCGCGGCTGCACGCCCGCAGTACGATGATTACCTCGGAAACCATCACCAAAATAGATTCGGAACAGATTCACGTAGGGTAAGACCACCATCACTGGCTAACAACAAGAAGGAACTGACTGATGCCTGCAAATTGCCAACTGGCTGGAACAGATTTTGCCGTCGTTGATGTTTGTATCACGCCGCCAGCTATCCCTATCCCTTACCCCAATTTTGCCCAGGGATGTACGGCGATCCCGAACGTGCTGCATATCCTGTTTATCGCCATGCCTGCGCACAACCTGCTGACGCCGATCCCCTTCACCAGCGGCGACTCGCCCGGGGTGCTCGGTGGCGTGTGTTCAGGAACGGTCATGGGCCCCTCCCGGCATATTACCGGCGTGCTGACCTTCCTGGTGGCTGGGTTCCCGGCAACCCGCCTGACCAGCCTGACGCAGCAGAACCTGACCAACGTGATCGGCCTGCGTGTGCTGCCCAGCCAGCTGACGATCTGGCTATTGGGGCTATAACGCGGCCGGGGTTATCGGTGCAACTTGCGGCATTACGGAGAACGGGAGACGCCATGAAACAGGCAGTGTGTATTTGGGGGCAACGCGGGGGGAGATTGCTGGTGGTGATCATCATTGGCCTGCTGCTCTGCGGTTGCCTGAGCATGGGCAGCAAAAAAGCCGAACCCGTGGTGGCGTCTTATCGCATCACCTTCTCCGCGACCCGCGAAGCCAACGTTAACCAGGAGAAAAAGCCGGCACCGTTAAAAATCAGCGTGTTTTACCTGCGCTCCGATAGCGGGTTTATGAGCGCGGATTTCTTCGCCTTGCACAATAAGGCCGCCGCCGTGCTCGGCGAAAACTTAATGGGCACCGAGCAGTTCTTTTTATTGCCGGGGGGAGAGACCGTCAAAATTAGCAGAGAGAAAAAGAGTGAGCGTTATTATATTGGGGTTACCGGGGAGTTTCAGGATTTAAATAATAAAACCTGGCGGATTATTATTCCGATCCCCGATCCAGAAAAAGTGCCGTTTTATAAGTTCTGGCGCGGTCAACCTCCTCCACAGGAAATTAAGGTTGTTGCCAACGGGCAAGGGCTGCGCGTGACGGAAAACAGCAATAAAGAAAAATAAGCCTAAAAACGGTAACCAACGTATTTCAAGCTGAAATACGGCGTGTATTAAGTAATGCCGGTCAGGCAGGCAGAAAGTGTATATACCCAAAATAATTCGAGTTGCTTGTAGGCGGCAACTGAGCGACAAATCGGTCTTTGACCGATTTGAACAGCGCTTGCGCTGGCCCGCAGGGTGAGCCTCTCTGAGGCTCATAACCCCCAGGAGCTTACTCAAGTAAGTGACTGGGGTGAGTGAAGGCAGCCAACACCCAAGCAACTTGAAGTATGAAGGGGATAACCCTGCGCACCCTATTGACAGTTGCGCCCCCTCTCCCTGTGGGAGAGGGGATGGGTGAGTCTTAATTGACCGGCATAAGTGTACCAAGCGCTTTTTATTTCCAAGGACCTCGGTAATGAAACGAGTACATAAAGTTGTTTGGACGGAAGGGATGTTTCTGCGTCCGCACCATTTTCAGCAATCTGAAAACTACCTTGAACATTATATTCGTTCATGGGGTATGGCACAGCGAGAGCATTATTGGGGTTTTATCTCACTGGATATTGATGAGAGCGCCCTGCGCCTGGGGAATATCGCGCTTAATTCCGCCAGCGGTATTATGCCCGACGGCAGCTTCTTCTCTTTTTACGGGGCTGAGGAAGCGCCGCTGCCGATTAAAATCGCCGAAGGAAAGAACATCGTTAACGTGATGCTGGCGCTGCCGGTGCACCGTGCCAGCAGCCGTGAGGTGGCGTTTAACGATGCGCCCGATTCACTGGCCCGCTACGTGGCTTATGAAAGCGAAGTGGAAGACATGAACACCATTTCGGTTGGCAGCGCAGAATTACAGTTCGGCCAGTTACGCTTGCACCTGATCCCGGAACAGGAACTGACGGCCGATTGGTGCGCCATTGGCGTGCTGCGGGTGTTGGAAAAAAGCGCGGATAACAGCCTGAAAATCGACGCGACCTACATTCCGCCGATGCTGGCCTGCCAGGAAAACCCGCTGTTGAACACCTTTATCAGCGACGTTCTCGGCCTGCTGCAGCAGCGCAGCCAGCAGTTGGGGCAGCGCCTTGGCCAAAGTGGGCGGGGCGGCATATCGGAAACCTCGGATTTCATGATGCTGCAGTTGATCAACCGCTACGTGGGGATCACCCACCATGCCCGGCAGAGCCATCAGTACCATCCGGAACGGCTGTTCAGCGAATGGCTGGCGCTGGCCTGTGAATTGATGACCTTCTCCCCGGCGCGTGTTGCGGGTGAAGCGCTGCCGGTTTACGACCACGACGCGCTGGCGTTCAGCTTTAACGCCCTGATGAACTGGCTGCGGCAAGGCCTGTCGATTGTCTTTGAAGAGAACGCCATTCAGCTGCCGCTGATCGAGCGTTCACACGGCCTGAACATCGCCACCCTCCCTTACGCCAACATGACCAACGAATTTGGCTTCGTGATTGCCGTCAATGCCGACGTACCGATAGAGGCCATCCGCACCCGCTTCCCGGCTCAGCTAAAAGTGGCACCGGTCAACAACATCCGCGATCTGGTGCAGCTGCAGCTGCCGGGCATTGGCTTGCGCAGCATGCCTGCGGCTCCGCGCCAACTGCCTTATCACGCGGGATATACCTACTTTGAGCTGGAAAACAGCGGTGAGCTATGGAAGCAGATGAGTAAGTCCAGTGCTTTTGCGCTGCATCTCGCCGGGGAATTCCCTGGCCTGAATATGGAGTTTTGGGCGATTCGGAATCCGTAAGCTGTCGGCATATCCCCCGGGTTTCACGCTGCAGCCAGCAGGTGAAAGGCGGTGGCGATAAGGATCAGGAAACAGGAATGTTCTATGCAAAATACTCACGCTAAGGCGGCTGGCGACGATCTTGCCGCGCCACTGGCGCATGTGAAAGCCTCAAACAATCTGTTGGTGACGCTGGCAAACCCGCTGCTTAACCGGATCCCGTATATCCGGAATATGGCCAGCCGCCCCGATCCGCTGAAGCTGCGCCAGACCTTGATCGACGATATCCGCCGGTTTGAAGTTCAGGGCCAGCAGGCAGGGCTGCCGTATGACGTGCTGATCGGCGCTCGCTACTGCCTGTGCACCGCCCTGGACGAGGCCGCCATGTTCACCCCTTGGGGGAAAAGCACCGTCTGGTCTACCAGCGGGCTGCTGGTCACTTTTCATAATGAAACCTGGGGTGGGGAGAAATTCTTCCAACTGTTGGCCCGGCTCTCTAAGCAGCCGCAGAAAAATATCCTGCTACTGGAGCTGATTAACTACTGCCTGCTGCTGGGCTTTGAAGGCCGCTACCACATTATTGAGAACGGCTACTCGCAGTTGGAAACGCTGAGGCAGCGTCTGGCGCAGATTATCCACGCGGTGCGCGGCGAGTACCCGCTGCCGCTGTCCCAGCATCCAACCGATCTGCCGGTGGGCAAAAAAACCTGGCGGCCGATGCTGCCGGTGTGGGCCTGCGCGGCATTTCTGGGGTTGATGTCCTGCCTGTGGTTTATCTCGCTGGACTGGCGGCTTGGCGAAGCCACTACGCCGGTGGTGGCCTCTATCTATCAGCTTGAACTGCCGCAGGTGCTCTCGGCGGAGATACCGGCGCCGCCGACGCCAACTCTTGCCAGCCTCAAGGGCTTCCTGCAGCAGGAGATCAAAGAAGGCCTGCTGAGCGTACATGATGAAGATCAGAAGAGCATCGTGGTGCTGCGCGGCGACGGCCTGTTTGACTCGGCCTCAACCGCCGTGCGCGCGCCTTACCGGCCGATCCTCAGCCGGGTGGCGGAAGCCCTTAACCAGATCGACGGGAAAATCATGGTCACGGGATACACCGACAGCGATGTGATCCGTAAGGCGCGCTTTGCTTCCAATTACGATCTCTCGCTGGCGCGTGCGGATTCCGTCAGTGCGTTGCTGAAGAAGTCGCTGACGCAGCCAGAGCGGCTGATGATCGAAGGGAAGGGTGAGCAGGATCCGGTGGTGCCTAACGACAGCAAAGCCAATAAGGCACTGAACCGCCGGGTTGAGATCACGCTGCAACTGGCGCCGGGCGCCGTCCAAAACACGACGATGCCGCTCTAGGTGGGGGTCTGATGTTGAATTCAATCATTGCCATTATTACCAGTCGTTTCCTGTGGGGCATGGTGGGCGTCGGTTCCATTTCGATGATCATCTGGTTCATCGGCCCTTACGTTGCCGTGGGCGACTATCGGCCACTGGAGTCGGCGGTCAACCGGCAGATCGCCATTGCCCTCATTTGCGGGATCTGGCTGCTGTTCCGGCTGATCGCCGCCGCCTGGCGCGCAAGGCGTAACCGCAAGATGCTGGCGCAGATGGCGGAAACCCCGGCGGAAAACGCGCACAAAGACGCGGAGCGCGACGATCCGAAACTGGTCGAACGCTTCGAAGAGGCCACGCGGCTGCTGAAAAAGGCGCGCTTTAACGGCCAGCAATCGCGCTTTCTACCCGGCTGGCTGAGCCGTTTCGGGCGGCAGTATCTCTATCAGTTGCCGTGGTATGTGCTGATCGGCGCGCCCGGTGCCGGGAAAACCACCGCGCTGGTCAACTCCGGCATTAACTTCCCGCTGGCGGATCGTTTCGGGAAAACGGCACTGCGCGGCATCGGCGGCACCCGCCACTGTGACTGGTGGTTTACCGAAAATGCGGTGCTGCTGGACACCGCCGGGCGTTATACCACCCAGGAAAGCGACCCGACGCACGACGCGCAGGAGTGGGGCAGCTTCCTCGGCCTGCTGAAGAAATACCGCCCACGGCAGCCGATCAACGGTGTGATTGTCACCGTCAGCCTGAGCGACTTGATGAATGGCACCCCAGAAGAGCGCCAGGAACAGGCGCAGGCGCAGCATAAACGCCTGGTGGAACTGCGCGAGTCGCTAAAAATCGACTTCCCGGTCTACATCATGGTCAGCAAGGTCGACCTGCTGCGGGGGTTCCTCGCCTACTTCGGCCAGTATGACAAAGAGCAGCGCAGCCAGATCTGGGGCTTTACCTTCGCCCGCAGCGACGCGCAGCAGGCCGGTTTCGATCTGATGGCGGCGTTTGAGCACCATTTTACCCTGCTGCAGCAGCGCCTGAACCTCGGGCTGGCTGACACCATGCTGGCGGAGCAGGATCAGCAGACGCGTGCAGAAAGCTATCTGTTCCCGCAGGCCTTCGCCCGGCTGCGCCAGGTGCTGGGGGATTACCTCAACACCCTGTTTGCCACCTCCAGCTTTGAAGCCGCTTTCACGCCGCGCGGCGTCTATTTCACCAGCGGCACGCAAGACCGGATGCCGTTCGACAAGATGATGTCGGAAATGAACGGTTCGCTGCATCTGAATCTGGCCCCGCGCTCTGCCGAGGAAAGCGGCCAGGCTGGCGAGGCGGAAGAAGAGAAGCAGACCCAGGGCAAAAGCTACTTCCTGAAAAAATTCCTCGAAGAGGTGGTGTTCCGCGAGTCGGAGCTGGCCAGTAACAACCGCTGGTGGATCTACCGCAATACCACGCTGCACTGGGCGGGCTATCTGCTGCTGGGGGCGATCTTTATGACCGCCGGGCTGTTCTGGTATTCCAGCTATACCAACAACCACAACTACCTGAAGGAAGTGACCGCTCACGTCCCGCTGCTGGAACGGCAGGGCAGTGAAATGGAGCTGTATAACTATCAGGATATTTTCACCCTGCTGCCCTATCTCAACGCGCTGAAGCAGCTAGGCAGCAGCGCGAGCTTTTCGCTGGACGAGCCACCGCTCAGCTACCGCCTGGGGCTGTATCGCGGTGCTCAGGTAGAAACCGCCAGCCAGGCGCTGTATCAGAAGGCGTTGAAAAACATGCTGTTGCCTTACGTCGCCTGGCAGGTGACCGCCATTTTGCGCAACGATATGGGGGCCGATGCCGATTTCAGTTTCGAAGCGCTGAAAGCCTACCGCATGCTGTACGAGCCGGAACATTACGATGGCAAATTCCTGCGCGCCTGGATCATGTTCAATCTGCACCGGGTCTCCGGGCCGGGCACCAGCAAAGCGGCGTGGGACGTGCTCGACGGGCACCTGAAGCAACTGCTGGATGAACGCATTCAATCCTCACCGTATGTGCGCGACAGCCAGTTGGAACAGGCGGCGCAGCAGCGGCTGAGCCAGGCACCGTTATCGGTGCGCATCTACGGGCGGTTAAAGCGCATTCTGCTGAAAGAGCCTTCGCTGAAAACCGTCTCGCTGACCGATCTGGCTGGCGCACAGGCAGAACTGGCCTTCCGGCGTAAAAGCGGCAAGCCTGCCGCCGACGGTATACCGGGGTTGTACACCCCCAAGGGCTACTGGCTGGCGTTTAACAAGCGCATCGACAACGTGGCGCAAACGCTGCTGACCGAAGACGGCTGGGTGATGAACGTCAACGACAGCGCGTTGGCTAAAGAGAGCCGTGCCGATCTGCTGAAAACCGTGCGCCTGCTGTATATGCAGGATTTCATCAGCGCCTGGGATGCGCTGCTGGGCGATATCGAACTGAAGAACATCGCCAACCTGAGCCAGCGCATCAACACCGCGCGCCTGCTCTCCGCCGGGGATTCGCCGTTACGCAACTTTCTGATCAACGTGGTGAAAAACATCAAGCTCACCGACGAGCAGGAACAGAAAGATAACGGCCTGAAGCTGAGCAATGGCGAGAAAAGCAGCGCGGGCCCCGGCCATTTTCTCGATACGCTGTTTTACAGCACGCCGTCTGAAGATGTGGGGGATATCTCCTCTCTGCCGGAGCAGGTGGTGATCAAGCATTTTGCGCCGATCATCGAGCTGGCGCAGAGCAGCGACGAGGCGGCGAAAAGCATCCCGTTTGATACGGTGCTGAAACAGGCCGATGGCCTCTACAACTACCTGATCGCGGTGCAAAGCGCGGCCAACAGCGGCATGGCACCGCCGCCGGGGGACGTCATTCTGGCGTTGCAGGCCGAATCGGGCCGTTTGCCGCAGCCGTTTAAAGACATGATGCTGTCACTGGCGGTCGGGGCCAGCAGCGACTCGCAGATGAAAGAGCTGGAAGGGCTGCAAAAGCGCGTCGGGTTTGAGGTCGGCAGCTTTTGCAACCAGGCCATCAGCGGGCGTTATCCGCTGGTGCGCAATGCTGAGCGGGAGATCGCCAGTAATGACTTCTCGCGCATGTTTGCCCCGAACAGCGGCATCATGGACAGCTTCTTCCGCCAGAACCTTGAAGGCAAAGTGGACACCTCACGCGGTGGATGGCGCTTTAATCCGGGTGTCGACGGCAAAACGCTGTCCGGCGGCGGCAACATGTTGCGCTCCTTCCAGCAGGCGCGCGACATCCGCGACACCTGGTTCAGCGGGCAGAATCAGAAACCCTCTTACCACCTGACGATCAAGCCCGTCACCATGGATGCCGACATTCTCAGCATGACGCTGGATATCGACGGGCAAGTGTTCCATTACAGCCATGGCCCGCTGGTGCCGCTGGTGGTGAGTTGGCCCGGCACCGGCAACACCAATCAGGTCAGCCTGCAGCTGGCGCTGGTCAACGGGCAGATGGCCACCCTGGCGACCAACGGTGATTGGGCGCTGAACCGGTTGATCGACAAGGCCGCGCTGAAACCCAACTCAGCCTCGCTGACCCAGACGGCGACCTTTAACCTGGAAGGGCACCGGGTGGTGCTGGAGCTGACGCCCGACAGCATACGCAACCCTTTCCAATCCACTGCCTTCAATTGTCCTTAGGAGGCGAATCATGACGCAACAGGCCACTTATGCACCCCAGGACAATGGCATCGGCTGGTACGGCAAGATCCCCAGCTGTGGCGACTTTGTGCAACGCCGCCTGCCCGCCACGCTGGTTAATCAGTGGGCGCACTGGTTCCAGTCAGGGCTGGCGGCCCGGCAGCTTTCTGCCCCGCGCGATGGCCTTTACTCGCTGCTCGGCGCGCCGATGTGGAGCTTTGTTCTGCCCGCTACGCTGGGCACGCCGTTCGCGCAGTTGGGGTATCTGCTGCCGTCGCAGGATCGCGTCGGGCGCCATTACCCGCTGTTCGCCATGTGGCTGGTGCCCCCAGAGCGCTGGGGCAACGAACATCTGCTGCTGGCGGCGGAGCGCTATTACAGCATCGGGCAAATCCTGCAGCGCGGCGTTCATCAGTGCCATTCGGTTGAGCGTATCGATCGCGCTCTGCGGGCGTTACCGCCGCTGCCAACGGAACTGGCGCCGCACGGTGACGCCGCCGTGCAACCGGGCTGGCCGATGGCGGTTTCAGACTTTGATCCGCGCCAGTACGGCAGCTTCTGGTGGAGCACGTCGGGTACCTACATTCACAGCGGCAATCTCACGGTGCAGCTTTTCCATCACCTTTTTGAGCCCGCAGGCGACGTGAGGCATGCGCGCCAAGGGCCTTACGGACCCATGTTTGACCAGGGAGAGAAGTCATGACGATTGAACGCCTGTTAACGCCGGTTGCGCCGGAAGACAGTTGCGGTGAGAACCTGGAGTATGACGCCGATTTTATGCGCATGGCACAGACCGCCGCAGGCAAGCCGGAACAGCAGTTTGGCGACACCATCATTCCGGCGGAAGCCCCCGACTGGGGCGCGGTGGAACGCCTGGCCACCGGCCTGTTACGCCGCACCAAAGATCTGCGGGTGATGTTTTTCCTCTCGCTGGCCTGGACGCAGCTGCGCGGGCTGCAGGGCTATGCGGACGGTTTGCAGCTGATCTACCTGGCGATCGAACGTTACTGGCACCAGCTTCACCCGCTGCTGGAGAGCGACGGCGTGCGCGATCCGATGTTTCGCATCAATGCGCTGGCGGAACTGGGGGATAACACCCAACTGACCCATGCGGCGCGGGCCGCCACCCTGATGAAAAACGGCGGCAGCGAGCTTGCGGTGCGCGACGCAGTGGCGTTGCTGGACGGCAGCAAGCAGGAACTTGCCAACTTCCCCAATGGGTTGAGTTACCTGCGCAGTGAGCTTGGCAACCCGCAGCAGGCCAACGTTCAGGTGGTGCAGGCGATCACCCGCACGCTGCCCAAATTGCGCCATGCCATTCAGCTCCACCTTGGCGAAAGCGCGCTGCCGGAGATGACGCTGCTGCAGAAAACCTTCGACAGCATCGCCCAGGCTATTCAGCAGCCTGAAGGCCAAGGCAGCCGCGAGGCCGATCCTGAGCGGATCCTGACACCCGAAGCGTTAAGCCTGCCTGGCGATCCGTTGCCGCTGCCGTTGGGGGGGTTGGGGTACGGGCAGGTGCAATCCCGTGCCGATGCCCTGCGTCTGCTGGAGAAGGTGAAAGGTTACTTCGAACTCTATGAGCCCAGTCATCCGGCACCGCTGATGATCGAGCGCTTACAGAAGCTGATCAATCTGAATTTTCTGCAAATCGTCAGCGATCTGGCCCCGGACGGCTTACGCCAACTGGAGGTCATTCTCGGCACCGGAGAGAAACAGAATGGAGAGAAGTAGTCAGGCAAGGTGGTGAGCGCACAATGCGGCGTGGATGTTATCAAAAACCTCTAATAACAGTGATTTATGGAGAAAATAATGGCAAATGTCAAAACGCGCAGCGGGCAGAAATTTATCGCCCGCAACCGGGCGCCCCGCGTACAGATCGAGTACGACGTTGAGATCTACGGTTCGGAACGAAAAATCCAGTTGCCTTTCGTGATGGGGGTGATGGCCGATCTGGTGGGAACGCCTCTTGAGCCACAGCCAAACCTGGAAGAGCGCAAGTTTCTCGAGATCGACATCGATAATTTCGACGATCGCATGAAATCACTCAAGCCCAGAGTCGCGTTCCAGGTGGAAAACACCCTGAATGGCGATGGTCACCTCAACGTCGAGCTGACCTTTGAAAATATGAACGACTTCTCTCCGGCCGAGATCGCCCGCAAGGTGGAGCCGCTGAGCCGCCTGCTGGAGGCACGCACCCAACTGTCGAACCTGCTCTCCTATATGGACGGCAAAAACGGGGCCGAAGAGCTGATTACCAGCGTGCTGAGCAACCCGGCGTTATTGCAGTCGCTGACCCGTGCCCCCAAGCCGGAAAGCGATAACCCTGCCAACCTGGCCCCGCTGGCGGAGGAGTAAATCATGAGCCAACAACTTGAGCAATACGCCGCACCCGTGGCCAAAGCCTATACCAGCGACGAGTTCAACGCTTTGCTGCAGAAAGAGTTTCGCCCCAGAACCGATCAGGCGAAAGAGGCGGTAGAAAATGCGGTGAAAACGCTGGCGCAGCAGGCGTTGGAAAATACCGTCACCGTCTCTGCCGACGCCTATCGCACCATTCAGGCGCTGATCGCGGAGATCGACAGCAAGCTGTCGCGGCAGATCAACAAAATCATCCACCACGAAAAATTCCAGAAGCTGGAAGGGGCCTGGCAAGGGCTGCACTATCTGGTCAACAACACCGAAACCGACGAGATGCTGAAAATCCGCTTTATGAGCATCTCTAAACGTGAGCTGGGCCGGGCGCTGAAGCGCTATAAGGGCGTGGGCTGGGATCAGAGCCCGCTGTTTAAGAGCGTCTATGAGCAGGAGTATGGTCAATTCGGCGGCGAGCCGTTCGGCTGCCTGGTGGGGGATTACTATTTCGATCACAGCCCACCGGACGTGGAGCTGCTCGGTGAAATGGCCAAGATCAGCGCGGCCTCGCACTGCCCGTTTATCGCCGGGGCATCCCCCAGCGTGATGCAGATGGAGTCCTGGCAGGAGCTGGGCAACCCGCGCGATCTGACCAAGATCTTCCAGAACACCGAATATGCCCCGTGGCGCAGCCTGCGCGAGTCGGAAGATGCACGCTATATCGGCCTGACCATGCCGCGTTTTCTCGCACGCTTGCCTTATGGCATCAAGACCAACCCGGTCGACGAGTTTGATTTTGAAGAGGAGACCGACAGCGCCAACCACGAAAACTACACCTGGACCAACGCGGCTTACGCGATGGCCACCAATATCAACCACTCTTTTAAAGAGTACGGCTGGTGTACCGCCATTCGCGGCGTCGAGTCCGGTGGAGCGGTGGCTGATTTGCCGTGTCACACCTTCCCCAGCGATGACGGCGGCGTGGACATGAAGTGCCCGACCGAAATCGCCATCAGCGATCGGCGCGAAGCCGAACTGGCGAAAAACGGCTTTATGCCGCTGATCCACCGTAAAAACTCCGACTTCGCGGCGTTTATCGGCGCCCAGTCGCTGCAGAAACCGGCGGAGTATTACGATCCCGATGCCACGGCCAACGCCCAACTGGCGGCACGCCTGCCTTACCTGTTTGCCTGCTGCCGCTTTGCGCATTACCTGAAGTGCATCGTGCGCGACAAGATCGGCTCATTCCGTGAGCGCAGCGATATGGAGGTGTGGCTGAACAACTGGATCATGAATTACGTCGACGGCGATCCGGCCAACTCATCGCAGGAAACCAAAGCCAGAAAACCGCTGGCGGCGGCAGAAGTTCAGGTGCAGGAAATTGAAGACGCCCCAGGCTATTACTCGGCGAAGTTCTTCCTGCGGCCACATTATCAGCTGGAAGGATTGACGGTTTCGTTACGCCTGGTTTCGAAGCTGCCTTCATTAAAACAAAGTTAATTAAACAAGAACGAATCCTGATATTTCGCCTGCGGGTCACAGATACCCGCAAGCTGAAATACAGGACACAAAGAACAGCATAGGAATAACAACTTTCGTTTTCTGAAGGGTTGGGATTTCTCATGCCGTGAACCACCGTTGCTTTATAAAAACGGAATTTACTTAACTCTAAACCCAAGAGGCTTTTGTTATGGCAATTGATATGTTCATGAAGGTTGATGGCGCGAATGGTGAATCCAAGGACGCTAATCACAAAGGTTGGACCGATATTATTTCCTTTTCCTGGGGCGCATCCCAGCCTGGAAATATGGGCGTTGGCGGTGGCGGTGGTACCGGGAAAGTCTGTTTTAACGATTTGCACATCAAAGCATTGATCGATAAATCCACTCCGGCGCTGCTGAAGCACTGTGCCAGCGGCAAACACTTGAGCAAAGTCGAATTATCCGTCTGTAAAGCCGGCGGCGGGCAGATGGAATATACCCGAGTGACGCTGGATGATGTGTTGGTCACCAATATTCAATACACCGGTGCCGATGACGAAGACACCGTAGGCATTCTTTATTCCTTCCAGGCTGCCAAAGTTCAGCAGCAATACTGGGAGCAAACCGAGCAAGGAGGCAAAGGCGCAGAAAGCAGTGCCGGCTGGGATATTAAGCAGAACTGCGAAGCGTAATTGATAGGGACGATTTCCTGGGTTTCCTGGGAAATCGTCCACTAAAAAATAAAGCGGCGACTCTGGCAAGACAATATAAAAGGGAAAGGGCTATGCGGCTAACGATGATCAGGAACAGGGACAATGAGCGGTTACCCCAGAATTACTGTGACTTCACGGCACCGGGGGGAACCATTGGGCGCGATACCAACAATACGCTGATCCTGCCTGACCAAAGCCGGGCGATTTCCCGTTTGCAGGCCGTTGTGCACATTTCTCCCACCGGGGAAGCCCAGATTACACAGCGCGGCAGCACCACGGCGCTGCTGCTGAACGGCGGTGAACTGCCGCACAACGTGCAACACCCGCTGGCAGAAGGCGACATTCTCGACATCGCGGGTTACCAGTTCAGCGTCAGCCTGAACGATCCTCCTCTCTCGTTGGCTCCGCTGCTGCTGTCGCAGGGGGCCGCGTCATCGGTGAACAGCATCGACGAAGCGGTCTGGGACAACCTGGAGGCGGAGTTTCTGTTGCATCAGCCACAGCATAAAAGGCCGTTACCCCACGAGCCGAACCACCCGCTGTTTGCCAACGAACCGGACAACCGTGCCAGGCAAGATCCGTTGGCGATGGCGCAGGAAACCGATCTGGCTTCGCTGCATGACCAATCGATCGATCCAGACCACCTGTTTGCGCAGGACGATCCCTTCTCTCTGCCGCCGATCATGAAAGACACCACGCCCAGCGTGTTGTCGGTGAACCGTAAATGGTCCGCAGAGGATCTGGCCACCCCTGAGCCTGTGCAACCCCCGGCGGCGGAGCCTGCGCCGCCGCTCTTGAATCTGCCCGATGAACTGGCGGCAGAGTGGGCACTGAATGCCGACAGCGGCAGCGAAGACGACGTTCTGCTCGGCCTGTTTGCCGATAACGCAGTGCCGCTCGCCTCAACCCTGAACGACGAGGCTGCCTTTGACCCGGCGCTGGCAATCTGGCCCGCAGCACCCGGCGCAGCAGCGGCAGCGCCAAAGGCTGCCGAAGGCAAACCGGAAACGCCCGTTCAGCATGACGATCTCACCTGGGCGGAGCAGGCCCGCGCTGCCGATGGCGTTTCCCTGAATGATTTCGCTCCCCAGGAGCATGAAGCACCGCATCGGCAGGCAGGAGCTCCGCTCGATGCCATGCCGCCCCCGCTGACCAGGCTCGGGGTCGATCCGGTCAGGCATCAGCCGTTCAAACCGGCCAAATCGGCTTCGCAAGAGCAGTTGCACGGTGAGCTGTTCAGCGCGTTTGTCGCCGGGCTGGGGTTGGATGATGCGGTGCTGCAACCGGATTTTTCGCCAGAACAGCTCTACCTGGCGGGCAAGCTGCTGAGCCTGTTTTCACAGGGCACCGTCGCGCTGCTGTCGTCGCGCAACATACTCAAGCGCGGCTTGAAAGCCGAGATGACTATGATCCTGGAAGAGGAGAACAACCCGTTCAAGATGCTGCCCTCGGGCAAAACCGTGCTGCTGCAGATGTTCAGCACCCCGATGCCGGGTTTTATTCCGCCGGAAAACGCCGTGCGCGATGCGATGATCGATCTACAGGCCCACCAGTTGGGCATGATTGCCGGGGTGCGCGCCATCATTGCCGCCATGCTGCAAACCTTCCACCCCGATAACCTGGAGAAAATGGCGGCGGAGCAGGGCACACTGCCAGGCAAGGGAGTGTTTTCCGGCAACCGCAAGGCGGCGCTGTGGGACACGCTGAAGGCCCATTATCAGCGGGTAGCCAATGAGGTGGAGGATGATTTTCACACCCTGTTCGGCGAGGCTTTTCTCCACGCTTACGATCTGGAGATCCGCCAATACAAGGCGTCTCAGAATCAGAAGGTGCCGTGATGAAAATAGAAGCCGTCTGGTGCTCGAACCAGGGTAACCGCGCGCAGAATCAGGATAAAACCGGTGAATACCTGGGGGAACAGGCGGCCTGCTTCGTGCTGTGTGACGGGGTGGCTGGTGATGCGGGCGGGGAACAGGCCGCCGCGCTGGCCTGCCAGTTTCTGCTGGAGCACGCCGGGCAGGGCAACCCTTGCCAACCCGAGGCGGTACCCGGGTTGATCGCCCAACTGCAAAAGATGATCCAGCAGGCGCAGCAGCAGGATCAGGCTTACCACCGCATGCGCACCACCCTGGTGGCGCTGTTTATCGATCGCTCCGCCCTGCAGGCCCATTGGGTGCATGCCGGTGACAGCCGGCTCTATCTGTTCCGCAACGGCTATCTGTGCCAGTCCACCACGGATCATAGCCTGGTGCAAAAAATGAAAGATGCCGGGTTTCACACCGGCGGGCTGCCCGACAACCTGCTGTATGCCGCTCTCGGCACCGGCAACCCTCAGGATGCCACTTATAGCCCGACGCTCGCGCTGGCCGATGGCGACGTGTTTTTGCTGTGCAGCGATGGCTTCTGGAAGCGCTATAACCTGGCGCAACTGGAGTATACGCTGCGCCTGGCCCACACCCCCAGCGAGTGGCTGACGCTGATCGAACACCAGTCACCGCCGCTTTCACAGCAGGATAACTACAGCGCCATCGCCGTATGGATCGGTGCCCCGCAGGAATCCACGCTGTTGCAGATACTCCCCCTGGAAGAAAAGGTCGCCTTCCAGACGCCAAATTGCCAAAGAAGCAGGAGATAAACCGTGAAATCATTGCTCTCTGTTCTGAAAGGTCAGCCATTAACCAGCGCGCTGGAGCGTTGCGAGTCGGCGGTCAAAGCCGCCCCGGCGGACGCAGACAAACGCGCCGAATGGGTCCAGCTACTGCTGTTGTACGGTGATTGGCAGCGCGCCAGCAGCCAATTACCTGCCTGGCAGGCGCTGACGCCGCAGGCTGCGCCCACCACGCAGCAGTTGGCGGACTGCGTAGCGGCAGAAATGCAGCGCGAGCAGGTGTTCAGCGGTGAGATCGCCCCGCCGTTCTTCACGCCGCCGCAGGAGTGGCCATTGTTGTTGGCGGAAGCATTGCGCGCTGCGCCAGCGCAGGCCTGCCAACTGCGCGATCGCGCTTTCGAGCTGGCTGATGAGAACGCCGGGCAGCTCTCGCTCAACAGCGATGAGGGATCTGCACCCGCCACCCCTTTCGCCTGGCTGGCCGACGCCGACAGCCGCCTGGGGCCAATCTGCGAACTGTTTCTGGATAACCGTTACTACTGGGTGCCGTTTCAGGAGCTGGAGTCGATCAGGTTCCAGCCGCCGCAAAACGTGGTGCACTTGTTCTGGGCACCGGCAATGGTGAAGTGGCGCTCCGGCAAGCAGCAGGTGTGCCAGATCCCGGCGCGTTATCCGCTCACCGCGGCCAGCGAAGATGCCCACCGTTTGGGGCGTAAAACTGACTGGCAGACCCTGAGCGATAACGGCCACTATGCCGGTCAAGGGCAAAAGACCTGGATCACCGACGACGAGGAATACGCGCTGCTGACGCTGCAGCAGATTCAGTTCACCACGGATGAAGCCTGATGACAGATACCACCAACCAGCGCAGCGGGGCCCCGGTGGGATCGCCCGCCGTCGCCGCACGGGTTAACCGCAGGAACAGCGATGGGGTCTCTTCCCGCGATCGCATGCTGCCCGCGCTGTTCGATCGGCTGACGGACTTTGAACCGCAGAATAAGCGGGAAGCGGACAGCAACAAGACCATTGCGCACAGCACGCTGCGCAACATGATCCTGCGCGATTTGCAGTGGCTGTTTAACTGCAACAACAACGAACCGATGATCGATCTGCAGGCCTTTCCCGAAGTCCGGCGCTCTACCCTCAACTACGGCATTACGCCGCTGGCGGGGAAAAGGATGTCGGAAATCGAGTGGCCGGATATCCAGAAAAACCTCACTCAGGCCATCCTCAATTTTGAACCGCGCATTATTCCGCAGCAGCTGAAGCTGCTGTGTATCTCCGGCAGGGACGATCTGGATACGCACAACGTCCTGTCGATCGAGATCCGCGGGTTGCTGTGGTGCAGCCCCCATCCGCTGGAGTTCTGTTTCCGTTCCGACGTCGATTTGGAAAACGGTTATTTCAATCTCAAAGACATAGGGTGAGGACATGGACAGTAAACTGCTTGAGTACTATAACCGTGAGCTGCTCTATCTGCGCGAAATGGGCGCCGAGTTCGCCGAGAGCTACCCGAAAGTGGCGGGCCGCTTGGGGATGCAGGGGATTGACGTTGGCGATCCTTACGTCGAGCGCCTGATGGAAGGCTTTGCCTTTCTCACTTCGCGCATTCAACTGAAGATGGACGCGGAGTTCCCGCGTTTCTCGCAGCGGATGCTGGAGGTGATTTACCCCAACTACCTCTCGCCCACCCCGTCGATGGCGGTGGCCGAGCTGCACCCCGACGGCCGCAAGGGCAACATCAACGCCGGGTTTCTGGTGCCAAGGGGCACGGTGATGACCTGCGACACCTTCAGGAAGAACGGCATTGTCTGCAAATACCGCACCGCCCACGACGTGACGCTGTACCCGCTCAGTATCCGCCAGGTTGCGCTGGGGGCCTTGCCCGCCGATATCGTCAGCACCGCCAAATTCAACCGCAACGCCAGCCGCCATGCGTTGCGCATCCGCCTGCGGCTGGACGATAACGTCACCTTTGACAGCCTGAACCTCGACAAGCTGATGTTTTACCTCAGCGGCCAGGATCTGGAAGCCATGCAGTTGCTGGAGCTGTTGATGCAGCACACCACCGGCATTATCTGCCAGCCGGTGGGGGCAGCTCTTGAGCAGCGCCATTATTTGCCGAAAGAGCATTTGCACCATGAGGGGTTCGACGCCGATCAGGCGCTGTTGCCCAACGATCTGCGCAACTTTGACGGTTATCGTCTGCTGCAAGAGTATTTTGCCTTTCCCGCCCGCTTCCGCTTTTTCAGCGTCTCTGGGCTGGCGGCGCTGTTTGGTGCGGGCAAAACGCAGCATGGCGATGTGCGCGAGTTTGAGATCGTTCTGCTGCTGGACAAAGAGCTACCGGCGTTGGCCAAGCGCGTTGACGCCAGCCACCTTGCGCTGCACTGCACGCCGGTGATCAACCTGTTCCCCAAGGTGGCGGAACGCATCACGCTGAATGACAAAAGCAACGAATACCATCTGGTGGTGGACAATATTCAGCCGTTGGATTTTGAGGTGTTCTCCGTGCAACGGCTGTGGGGAACCTCAGCCAACAGCCAGCAGGAGCAGGAATTCCGGCCGTTTTATTGCACCCAGGGGCGCGATGGGCAGAACTACGGTGCCTACTTCTCTTTGCGCCGCTCGCCGCGCCCGCCCTCGGTGCAGAGCCAGCGCCAGGGGGCGCGCAGCAGTTATTCCGGCTCGGAGGTGTTCCTGTCGCTGGTCGACGCCTATCACACCCCTTGGCGTAACGATCTGGAGTACATCACGGCGGAAGTGCTGGCGACCAATCGCGATCTGCCTCTGTTGCTGCAACGGCAGGAGGCGCTCTCTTTTGTGGTGGCCGACTCGATCCCGCTGCGTCAGGTCACCTTGAAAACGCCGCTGTCCCCGCCGCGCGAGGCGCTGGCGGAAGGCCGCATCTCCTGGGGGCTGATCAGCCAGCTGCAGTTGGATTATCTCAGCCTGATGGAAGGGGATGACGAGCAGGGCGCGCGGGCGCTGCGGGAACTGCTGACGCTGTACGCTAAGCTGGATGAACCGCAGATTACCAAGGAGATCAAAGGGGTGCAGCACTGCCGCCTGTCGCCTTCCTATCAGCGTGCGCCCGCGCCCGGGCCGATCGTGTTTTCACGCGGCGTGGCCATTGATCTGACCATTGATGAACAGGCATTTTCCGGCAGCACGCCATACCTGCTTGGCTGCGTGCTGGAGCGATTGTTCAGCCGCATGGTGACGATGAACACCTTTGTCACCACCTCACTGAGCACCCCGCAGCGCGGTAAGATCGCCCAGTGGCGGCCGCGCATGGGCAGGAGAACCCTGATATGAATTCCGCCATGAAAGTGCGCAGCAGCCCGCGCCTGCCGGAGGATTTCTGGACCTCACTCACCGAACACCCTTATGAGCACGATCTGTTCCAGATCCTGCGGCGTCTTGACGCGCAGGGCGGGCTCGATTGGCCGCTCGGGCGCGCGCCGCATCCGCGCCAGGAGCCGATACGCCTGGGGCAACAGCCTTCGCTGTCGTTCGCGCCCTCCACGCTGGCCAGCGCCGGGCCCGCCAGCCATTCGCCGTCATACCAGTTGCTGATCTACAGCTTCGGGCTGTTTGGCCCCAACGGCCCGCTGCCGCTGCATTTTACCGAATACGTGCGCGAGCGTTATCTGCACCATCAGGACCGGACGCTGCTCGACTTTATCAACCTGTTCCACCATCGCCTGATCCTGTTGTTTTACCGCGCCTGGGCCAACAGCCAGCCGACCGTGTCGCTCGATCGCGAAGACGATCGCTCCTTTACCCGCTACCTCTCCGCGCTGGTGGGGTTGGGCGTGGAGGGGCTACGCCCACGGGATCGCCTGCCCACTCACGCCAAGTATTTTATGGCGGGGCACCTGGTGCGGCAGGGGCGCGACGCCGAAGGGCTGGCGAAGATCCTGCGGCACTACTTTCAGGTGCCGGTACGCATTATAGAGAACATTCCCGTGTGGTTAGCCATCGCCCCGGAGCAGCAGACGCAACTGGTGGCGGGCCAGGCATTGCAACTGGGGCGCGACGCGTTTCTTGGCCGCGCGGTGCGCGACGTTCAGCACAAATTCCGCATTGAGCTGGGGCCGATGTCGCTGGCGGAGTATCACAGCTTTATGCCCGGCGGCCCGCAGGCGCTCGCGCTGCGCGACTGGGTGCGGCACTACCTCGGGATTGAATATATCTGGGATGTGCGCCTGATCCTGCGCAAGCAGGAAGTCAGCAGAACAGCGCTGAGCGGCGGGCAGCGCCTCGGGTTGAGTAGCTGGCTACGTGATGCCGAACATGACAACGATGCGGGTGAGCTGATTTTTTCACCTGAGCCCATCGAAGGGCAGTATTGCCATTGATATTCATTAAAACAAATCATTAAGGTGTAAGCATGAGAGAGATCAGCCGCGCAGTTCTGTTTGGCAAATTAAACGGCATGTTACTCAGTAGCCTGGAAAACGCCACCTCATTTTGCAAACTCAGGGGCAACCCCTATGTTGAACTGACCCACTGGATCCATCAGTTGCTACAGCACCCTGATGGCGACTGGCAGCACATTATCCGCCACTTCGGCATCAATGCGGGCAAGCTGGGGGAAGATGTGGTCGCCGCTATCGATCGGCTGCCGCGCGGTGCCAGCTCGGTGTCGGATCTGTCGGAGCATATCGACAGCGCCGTCGAACGCTCTTGGATCTTCAGTTCGCTGAAGTTCGGTGCCCAGCAGATCCGCGGCGGCCATCTGCTGCTGGGCATGCTCAATACCACCAATCTGCATAACCAACTGCTGGCGATTTCGCCCTGCTTCGCCCAGATCAGCAGTGAAAGCCTGTTGCAGCAGTTTGAGGCGATCCTGCTCTCTTCTTCTGAAACGGCGCTGGCTGCCGCGCAGAGCAGCACGGCGGCACCTCCCCGCAGCGGTGAAAGCATGCTCGAGCAATACGGCAGCAACCTGACGGAAAAAGCGCGCCGTGGCGAGCTGGATCCGGTGACCGGGCGTGATGAGGAGATCCGGCAAATCGTCGATATCCTGATGCGCCGCCGGCAGAACAACCCGTTGCTGACCGGCGAGGCGGGCGTGGGGAAAACCGCGGTGGTGGAAGGGCTGGCGGCCTATATCGCCGCGGGCGATGTGCCGCCGAAACTGCGCGACGTCACGCTGTACCAGCTGGATATGGGGATGTTGCAGGCGGGGGCGGGGGCCAAGGGCGAGTTCGAACAGCGCCTGCGGGCGGTGATTGACGAGGTGCAGTCCAGCCCGTCGCCGATCATTCTGTTCGTTGACGAAATCCACACGCTGATTGGCGCAGGTGGTGCGCAGGGCACCGGCGATGCCGCCAACCTGCTGAAACCGGCGCTGGCGCGGGGCCAGTTGCGCACCATCGGAGCCACCACCTGGTCGGAATATAAAAAATACATCGAAAAAGATCCGGCCCTGACCCGTCGCTTTCAGGTGGTGCAGGTGCTTGAGCCTGACGAAAGCAAAGCGGTGCTGATGCTGCGCCACCTGCGCCACACGCTGGAGCAGCATCACCAGATCATCCTGCTGGATGAGGCGGTGGAAGCGGCGGTGCGCCTGTCCCACCGTTATATTCCCGATCGCCAGTTGCCGGATAAAGCCATCAGCCTGCTGGATACCGCCTGCGCCAGGGTCGCGGTCAGCCAGCATGCCGAACCGGGCCGGGTGGAAAGCTGCCGCCGCCAGATCGAGGCGCTGGAAACCGAGCTGGAGGTGGCGGTGCGCGACGTGCGCATCGGTGCCGGTGACGCGCAGCGCCCGGATCAGATCCGGCAGCAGTTGGAGCAGGCCCGGCAGCGGTTGGCCGCCCTCAGCGCCCGCTGGAACGACGAGCGGGTGCTGGTCAACGAGATCATCGAGCTGCGCGCCAAACTTTACCGCCCCGGCGAAATCGTGGATGACGAGGACGCTTGGCGCTCGAACCTCAACGAACTACAGCAACAGCTGGCTGCGGTGCAGGGGGACGATCCGCTGCTGTTTTCCTCGGTGGATGCCAACACCATTGCCTCGGTGGTGGCTGACTGGACCGGCATTCCACTGGGCCGCATGATGAAAAATGAGGTGGAAGCGGTGCTCAAGCTGGCAGACAGCTTAAACGAGCGGGTGATCGGCCAGAAACATGGCCTGGAACTGATCGCCCGCCGCCTGATTACCTCGCGTGCCAGCCTGGACGATCCGAACAAGCCGATCGGGGTCTTTATGCTGTGCGGCCCTTCCGGCGTGGGGAAAACCGAAACCGCCCACGCGCTGGCAGAAAACTTCTACGGTGGGGAGCGCAATGTGATCACCATCAATATGAGTGAGTTTCAGGAGCCGCATACCGTCTCTACCCTGAAAGGCGCGCCCCCGGGCTATGTGGGCTACGGCGAAGGGGGCGTGCTGACCGAAGCGGTGCGCCGCCGCCCTTACAGCGTGATCCTGCTCGATGAGATCGAGAAAGCGCACTCCGACGTGCATGAAATTTTCTATCAGGTGTTCGATAAAGGCTGGATGGAAGATGGCGAAGGGCAGCGCATCGATTTCCGCAACACCATCATCATTCTCACCTCCAACGTGGGCAGTGAGGTGGTGAACGCGCTGTGCGCCGATCCGGCCCTGTTGCCGGACTGCGATCAACTCACCGCTGCGTTGCGCGATACCCTGCTGCGCGCGTTCCCTGCCGCGCTGCTCGGCCGTTTGAACGTGATCCCTTACTATCCGCTGAGCGATACGGTGCTGGGGGATATTGTGAAGCTGCAGTTAGAGCGGATCCGCAAGCGCCTGCTGGAAAGCCACCACATGACCTGCTCGTTTGATGATGAGGTGATCCAGCAGATCGTCAACCGTTGCACAGAAGTGGAATCCGGCGGGCGCATGGTGGATACCATTCTGACCAATACCCTGCTGCCGCAGATCAGCCACCGTTTGCTGAGCGCCAGCACCGAGCTGCAGCCGTTCCGCCACCTGCATATCAGCTATGCCGATAAGGCCTTTGCCTATGACTTCCGTGCGTAACCCAGCGGAGAGCGAACCGTGCTGACGGCTTATACAGGGTTAGCCACGGCGGTGTGCGGGGGCCGCGCTCAGGCGCTGCCTCCGGGCTATCGCTTTGCACAGCTGGAGATTCAGCAGGCGATTGGCGAAGGTGGCTTCAGCATCGTTTATCAGGCGTTCGACCATCAGCAGCAACGTTTCGCCGCCGTTAAGGAGTATATTCCTACCACGATCGCAGAGCGAAATGCTGAAGGCGTGGTTGTGCCGCGTAACCCGTTCCTGCTGCCTACCTTCAACGCCGGGCGGGATTACTTTTGCCAGGAAGCCAAAATACTCGGCAGCCTTGCGCACCCAGGCATACCGCCGCTTTGGGATTTCTGGCAGGCAAATGGCAGCGCCTATATCAGCACGCCGCTTTACGGCGGCACCACCCTGAAGAAACGCTATGCGCAACACCCCGCGCTGGTGACCGAACCCTGGCTCAGAAGGCTGCTGGCTTCGCTGCTGCCTACCGTTGCGGCGGTGCACCGGCAGGGCTACCTGCACCGGGATATTTCGTGGGATAACATACAGATTGCGGAACATCAGCGGCCAATTCTGTTGGATTTCGGCTCCGCCTGCCCCCTGGCTGCAGGGGGCGCGAAAGAAACCAACATCGTGCTAAAGCCCGGGTTCTCGCCGGTGGAGCTCTATTGCAACCGCGGTGGTTACGCCCACGGCCCTTGGTCGGATATCTATGCCATCGGTGCGCTGCTGGCTACGCTTATCACCGGCCACTTGCCACCGGTCAGCCTGACGCGCTCGATTGAAGACCGCTATCAGCCGTTGGCGCAGTGCGGCCCAACCGGCTATTCCCAACGGTTTTTGCGGGCCATCGACGCGGCGCTTGAGGTTCACCCCGCCGATCGGCCGCAGGATATCGCCGCCTTTGCCCGGTTATTGGCGATCGACCTGCACGATTACTTAACGAACGCCTCAAAGGGGATGATGGCTCCGTAGTCATTAACGAAACTGCCGCTGACCTTGCTGCCGGCATGGCCCGGCAGAGTGAACAGCTGGGTAGAACGTGGGGCGATCATCGCTCCTTCGAGTTTTTTGCCATTCACCGACAGATAGGCGAAAGAGACATAGTATGGCGTCGGGTTGCTGGCCTGCAGGTTGCGGTCTTGGGTGCTCCAGGTGAGCACCTTGACGGCATCGTTGGCATTACCTTGCAAGCTCGCCGGGCGATAGAACAGCTTGATGCGGTTACGTAAAACGAGCCGCACGCGGTTGTTGTCTTCTTTGGCGGGGACTTCCAGTACGTTGAGCCAAAACAGGGATTCCCTGTCCATCGGTAGGTTGTTACCGGTATAGATGAGGCGCAGCCGCTGGCCTTTACCGGGATCGACACGGCTGATTAGCGGGCTTAACAGAAACGGGACTTTGAGGGTTTCTGGTTTGGCGTCGGCATTGCCGTCATCAATCCAGTTTTGCAGCACCACCGATGTTGTCCCCACATTATCGACCTGAAGGCTGACATCTTGGGCATTCGACAGATAAATCACGCGGGTGCCGTTCAGCGCGACACTGGCCGGGGCAGCGCTGCTGAACAGGGCGAGCATGGCAAAAATACAAGCCTGACGTATAGTGGGCGAAAAAAGTTTCATAGAACACTCCTGACGCAGAGGCTGGGGTGGTTACTGAATAGAATAGACCACGTTGGGTTTTGTAAAGCGGAGGTGAAGGGGTATTTCCCCCCGTAAAGGAGGTGATTGGCTATACCCGTCATACTTTAGGTGGCGACGTATTTAGGGTACAGCCTGAATCTGTGGGAGGAGAATTACCGGTTTAACCTCTGCTGCGCCCAGGCCAAGCCACTTTGATACTCGGCTGGCAGCAAAGGAGCCAAGGCTTGCAATGCCTGCTGCAACGACGCGCTGTTGGGATCGTTAAGGTTCAGGTGCCCAACTTTACGGCCAGCGCGTACCTCTTTCTCATACCAGTGCAGATGCACCAAGGGCAGAGCCAGCCATTGCAGATTCACCGCCGTGCCAATCAGGTTGACCATCACCGACGGCGTATTGACCACCGGCGTCGGCAACGGCAAGCCGAGAATAGCACGCAAATGCAGCTCAAACTGGCTGATCGACGCGCCGTTCTGCGTCCAGTGCCCGCTGTTGTGCACCCGCGGTGCCAGTTCGTTAATCAACAGGCGATCGCCGACGATAAAACACTCCATCGCCATCACGCCAACGTAGTTCAGCTCATTGAGAATTGCCGACAGCATCTGCTCGGCCTGCTGCTGCAGCGCCGGGTTGGGCTGTGGCAGAACCACGCTGGTGCGCAGGATGCCGTCTTCATGCAGATTGTGGGTCAATGGATAGAAGACTGAGCGGCCATCATGGCCGCGCGCGCCTACCAGAGACACTTCGCCAGAGAAATTGATCCCTTGCTCAACAATACATTCGCCGTAGGCATCGGCCGGTAATTGGCTTTCCTGGCCCGGGCGCAAACGCCACTGCCCACGGCCGTCGTAGCCACCGACGCGGCGTTTGACGATCGCCAATTCCCCTAAATTCGCAAACGCCTGTGGCCATTGATCCTGGCTTGCCAGCAGTTGCCACGGGGCGGTAGCCAGATTAAGTTGATCGAGCAGCTGTTTTTGCGTCAGGCGATCGGCCAAGCGCGGGAAGATATCGCGGTTGACGAAGCTGCTGTGGGTGGCGAGTTCGCGCGTCAGCGCGGTTTCCGGCCAACGTTCGATCTCTGCGGTGATCACGCTGTTCTGATAGGGCACCGCTTCCGGCTCGGCATCAAGGCCCACCGGATACACCGCTATGCCCAGAGGTTCGCCAGCCTGGCGCAGCATGCGCCCCAGTTGGCCGTTACCCAGTACGCAAACCGGCTTCATGCTTCCTCCCGCGGGTCTGGGTGGTTCAACACCTCATTGGTCTGCGCCTGGCGCCAGGCGGCCAGACGCTGGGCCAGCGCGGCATCGTGCAGCGCCAGGATCTGTGCCGCCAGCAGCGCGGCATTGGCCGCACCGGCTTTGCCAATCGCCAGCGTGCCGACAGGGATCCCGCGTGGCATCTGTACGATCGAATACAGGCTATCGACACCGCTCAAGGCGGCGCTTTGTACCGGAACACCCAGCACCGGCACCAGCGTTTTTGCTGCCAACATGCCCGGCAGGTGCGCAGCCCCTCCGGCACCGGCGATGATCACGTCAAAACCGATAGCGCTGGCGTGCTCGGCAAAGCTGAACAGTTTGTCTGGCGTGCGATGGGCGGAGACGACTTCGACATGGTACGGGACATCAAGCATGGTCAGGACTTCGGCCGCGAACTGCATGGTGGCCCAGTCACTTTTTGATCCCATTACAATTGCGATTTTAACCTCAGCGTTACTGGCTGAAGCAGCGTTGGCTCCCATGGGGTATGGCTCCTGTCGTTGTACAGAGGTCGGCCCGGCAGGCCGGATGAGGGCGTAGAGCATATCATGGGGGCACAGCGAGGAAAACGGTTGCGTCGCGGGTTTTTGCTGCCAACGCACCGGCAAGATGTCAGAAAGGGAATTGAATCAGTTCAACGGCATCGGGCGTGACTTTGATCATTGAGCCCTCCTCGTGCCAGGCCCCTAGCACCGCACGTTGGGCGTTGCCGGTGCTTAGCGCCAGCGAGTGGATTGCCGGGCGATGGGTGTGCCCGTGGATCAGCCAGTGCACATTATTGCGCAGCAGCGCTTGCTCAACGGCCTGCGGGTTGACGTCCATGATCGCGGCAGACTTGTGCTGATTGCTCTGCTGGCTGCGCGCGCGCATTTGGGCGGCGATCTTCAAACGCCAGCGCAGTGGCAACGCCAGGAACAGTTTCTGGATCCAGGTGTTATGCACCTTACGGCGGAATTCCTGATAGGCGTGATCGTCGGTACACAGGGTATCGCCGTGCATGATCAGGACTCTGCGGCCATACAGCTCAACCACCTGTTGTTCCGGCAGCAGGATCATACCGCTGGCCTGGGCGAAACGATCGCCGAGCAGGAAATCGCGGTTGCCGTGGATAAAGTAGCAGGGAGTGCCCGCCGATTGCAGCGCGTTTAACGCGGCGGCGATCTCTGCGTGCAACGGCTCAGGATCGTCGTCACCAATCCAGGCTTCGAACAGATCGCCCAGAATGTATAACGCGTCGGCGTGAACGGCTTCACGCTGCAAAAAACGCAGAAAACCGGCAGTGATTGCCGGTTCCTGTGCGCATAAATGCAAGTCTGCGATAAACAGCGTGCTCATGCGGTGCGATTACTCGCTGAAGGTGACGCTGGTGATCACTACATCTTCCACCGGCACGTCCTGGTGCATGCCGCTGCGGCCGGTTTTCACGCCTTTGATTTTGTCAACGACGTCCATCCCTTCGGCCACTTCGGCGAATACGCAGTAACCCCAGCCCTGCGCGTTTTCGCCACGGAAGTTCAGGAAGTCGTTATCCACCACGTTGATGAAGAACTGTGCGGTCGCAGAGTGCGGATCGTTGGTACGCGCCATCGCCAGGGTGCCACGGGTGTTTTTCAGGCCGTTGTTGGCTTCGTTTTTGATGGTGGCTTTGGTGTCTTTCTGACGCATACCGGGTTCAAAACCACCGCCCTGCACCATAAAACCGTTAATCACACGGTGGAAGATGGTGTTGTCGTAAAAACCTTCACGGCAGTAGCTCAGGAAGTTTTCAACGGTAACCGGCGCTTGGTCTGCGAAGGTTTTGATAACGATGTCGCCGTGATTGGTGTGGAAAGTAACCATAGTTTTTAGTCCTAACAATGAAGTGATATGCCATATGACGTGAGCGATCAGACCGGCTTTATAACATATCTCAATGAGTGAGTCAGTAAGCGAACCCTTGGGCTGAACTCTGATTTTATGCCGCTTTCTGCCGCTGAAATCAGCAATCCTTGGCCATAACCTTGCATTGCCGCCGCCTTCGGGTTTCAATACGTAGGTTAACCCGATCAACATTGCACACCACGGAATGCCCTGATGCTAAAGATCTTCAATACCCTGAGTCGTCAAAAAGAGGAATTCAAACCTATTCATGCCGGTAAAGTGGGCATGTACGTGTGCGGGGTAACCATTTATGACCTGTGTCATATCGGCCATGGGCGTACTTTTGTGGCGTTTGACGTGGTGGCGCGTTATCTGCGTTATCTCGGCTATTCGCTCAACTACGTGCGCAACGTCACCGATGTAGACGACAAAATTATCCGCCGCGCGGCAGAGAACGGCGAAACCTGCGATCAACTGACCACGCGGATGCTGGCAGAGATGCATGCGGATTTTGACGCGTTGCTGATCGAGCGCCCGGATCTGGAACCGCGCGCTACGCACCATATCAATGAAATTATCGACATCACCGAGCGTTTGATCGCACGTGGGCATGCCTATGTCGCCAGCAACGGCGATGTGATGTTCTCTATCGACAGCGATCCGGACTATGGCCTGCTGTCACGCCAGGATCTGGAGCAGTTGCAGGCCGGGGCGCGCGTTGAAGTAGACGACGTGAAACGTAACCCGATGGACTTTGTGCTGTGGAAGATGTCCAAGCCCGGCGAACCGAGCTGGGAATCCCCGTGGGGCCCAGGCCGCCCAGGCTGGCACATTGAGTGTTCGGCGATGAACAGCAAACAGCTCGGCACCCATTTCGACATCCATGGCGGCGGTTCCGATCTGATGTTCCCGCACCATGAGAACGAAATCGCCCAGTCCAGCTGTGCGCATGACGGCCCGTACGTCAACTACTGGATGCACTCCGGTATGGTGATGATCGATAAAGAGAAGATGTCCAAGTCATTGAACAACTTCTTCACCATCCGCGACGTGCTGGCGTATTACGATGCAGAAACCGTGCGTTATTTCCTGATGTCTGGCCACTATCGCAGCCAACTGAACTACAGCGAAGAGAACCTGAAGCAGGCGCGTGCCTCGCTGGAGCGCTTGTACACCGCGCTGCGCGGCACCGATGTTAACGCGCAGCCTGCGGGTGGCGAAGCCTTTGAAGCCCGCTTCCGCGAAGCGATGGACGACGACTTCAATACGCCGGAAGCTTACTCCGCGCTGTTTGATCTGGCGCGTGAAGTAAACCGCCTGAAGAGCGAAGATCTGGCGGCGGCTAACGGGCTGGCGGCTGAGTTGCGCAAGCTGGCGAAGGTGTTGGGCCTGCTGCAGCAGGATCCCGAGCAGTTTCTGCAAAGCGGTGCGCAAACCGACGATGGCGAAGTAGCCGAAATTGAAGCACTCATCAAGCAGCGTAACGATGCGCGTAAAGCTAAAGATTGGGCCATGGCCGATGCGGCGCGCGACCGTTTGAATGAGATGAATATCGTGCTGGAAGATGGCCCGCAGGGGACGACCTGGCGCCGTAAGTAAGCCATAAAGCCTGTTAAAAACCGGGTTGCGTTAGCAGCCCGTTTTTTTTGATCGCTCGAATTATTTAGGGGCTGGCTGATCGCGTTACGCGTTCTGATTGGAAATAACCTGCACCACGTCTTCCACGCTGCCGATCTTCACCTCGCTGGTGCGATTCATTTTACTTTTGTCTATCAGCAACAGGGATTGCAAAGCACGCTTGAGCAGCAGGGATTTGAATTCGGCGTTATAGCTATTGGAATCCCATAGAACCCCCTGTTTATCAATGCCTTCACACGAGAAGATAAACAGGTCGATCTCCAGCTCTTTGAGCTGAGACAGAATTGCAGGGTTAACGTAGCAGGCATATTTGCGCAGCAGCAACCCCCCTGAACTGATGAGCTGAATATGTTCGCGTTTGGCAAGCTCCTGGCAGATGCGCACGCTGTTGGAGAATACGGTGATATCGATGTCGGGCAGTTGCTTGGCCAAATACCAACAGGTTGAGCTCGCATCAAGCGCAATCAGCATTCCGGGAGAGATCCAGGGCAGCGTTTGGCGGGCAATATCCGCTTTACTGGTGAAGTGGCTTTTCAGGCGGGCGCTGAAGGGATCGCCGCTGTCTTGCGTATCACGCTTAATGCTCTTGGCCCGGCCATGCTGGCGAATGATTTTACCCTGAGTTTGCAGCACGTTCAGATCGCGCCGAATCGTTTCCTTACTGACATGCAACAGCGCGGCGAGATCTTCGGTCGTCAGGGTTTCATGCTGCCGGATCAGTTGGACGATGGTCTGGTGACGCGCCGTTTTCATGCAATTTATCCTTTAACGAAAAACCCTGCGCGTCTGGCGCAGGGGGAATGCAAGGCCTAGCCTAAGGCGTCACCCCCTTTTTTAACAGGATATTGCCGTATTTTGCCGTTTCTCCTGTGATGACGATCGCAAATGCTTGTTGCGCTCTGGCATAGAAGGCAAAGCGGTCGATGCGCTCTATGCCGTGCGGCGCTGACGTTGCCCCGCCAAACAGCGCCTTTAGGTAACGTTGCTCTACGGCAGGATCCAGCGCATCGCCCGCCACCGGGGCCATCATCACCAACGGCGGAGCGTAACTGTCGAGCTCAAACAGCGGAATAATGGCCGCCAGCAGATCGCTGGCTGGCAAGCCATCAGCGCGGATCACCTGTGGCCCGCAACTGTGCGCAGGAAAATGTGCATCGGCAAAAATGATTTCGTCGCCGTGTCCCATTTCGGCCAGCGTTTTTAGTAACTGAGGGGAAATCAGCGGGGAGATATTTTTCAGCACGTTAAACTCCTTCTAAAGTTATCTGCTGCTCATCGGCAAGGGCGCGGTAGGCCGCGCTTTGTTCGCCGGGATAATAAGACTGATAGCGATAGCTGACCCGTTGGCGCGCCTGTTCCGGCGAGTCATAGAATTTCACGCCGCTCCAGGCAAACATGGCCGCACCGAGTACGGTGGTTTCGGCATCCTGTAGCACCTTGACCGGCATATTCAGCACGTCGGCTTTAATTTGGTTCCACAGTGGATTACGGCTGCCCCCGCCCACCAGCAGTAGCTCTTTGGCGTTAAAGCCACCAATGTTCTCCAGCACGGCCAGGTTCTGCCGCAATTGCCAGGCCAGCCCTTCCAATGCGGAGCGATAAAAATGCCCACGCCCGGTATGCAACCGGACACCGCACCAGCCCGCCTGCGCGTGGCTATCCAGCAACTGGCAGTTCATACGTAACCCTTCCGAACCGGGGCGAACCTGATGCGCCTCGGCTATCATCTGCGCATAAACCCCAGGCAAAGCCTCATCACGCCAGTAAAGCTGGCGCACCCATTCCAGCACACCAGAAGCCAGCCATTGCAGGCCGGGGTTAAACAATCCGCGGCAGCTGTCCAACTCGCAGGTTGAGCCTGAAAACTGCGGCAGGAGTGCGGTATTGACCTGCGGTGTGCGCACCATCAGGATTTCCCAGGTGCCGGATGACAGCACCGGTTGATCCAAACCGGCACCCGAACCGAACAGGGCAAATTGCGTGTCGTGCCCTGCCGAGATCACCGGGATACCGGCCGGCAGGCCTAAGCGCTCGGCGACGGACGGCAGGAGCTGGCCAATCTGTTCACCGGCGCTGACCAGGCGGGGAAACAGCGCCGCAGCCAGGCCTGTGCGCTGTAAAATGGTGCTGCTGAAGGCTTCTTTACGCACATCAAGCAGTTGGCTGGTGCCCGCCATGGTGCGATCCGTGGTGAATTCGCCCGTGAGGCGCTGGTTAAGCAGCGAAGAGATAAACAGCCAGGCGTGCGCCGATGTTAAGCATTCAGGGTGGTTTTCTTGCAGCCAGATAAGTTTGTATAGCGTATTGAAACTGAATTGGCCTATACCCGAAAGGGTTTGTAGCTCTGCCGCGGTGATATAGCGGCCGATGGTTTCCATGATCGCCAGCGTTCGCGGGCATTTCCAGCTAATGATCGGATAGAGCAGTGCACCAGCGGCATCCACCAGTGCGCCATCGACGCCGAAGGTGGTGACGGTCAGCGCATGGATATGATATCCGTTCAGCCGTGGGACGATTTGCTGACAACAGTCGGCGAAGCGACGCAAAATGTCATCCAGTGACCAGATCTGCCACTGGTCGTTTTCCGTAGCGGGTTGGCTGGTGTTCGGCGTGGCCGCTTTGGCGACCAGGTTGCCCTGGCTATCCACGGCAATGGCGCGAATATTGGTGGCACCGCAATCCAGAACGATCACCACATCACGATTCATGTTGGCTCCTTTTATGGTTACCCTCCCCAGGTAAGGGGAGGGAACGAAAACCGGCTTATCTTTTATACAGCGGGCCATAGTTATGGCAGGCCCGGTAGTCCTGGCCTTCGGTATCCATGCCGTGGGCGGCCCATGAGGAGGGGCGGTAGATTTCACTGTCTTCCACGTTGTGCATACACACCGGAATACGCAGCATGGATGCCAGCGTGATCAGATCGGCACCGACGTGCCCGATGGTCAGCACGCCGTGGTTAGCACCCCAGTTAGCCATTACGGAATAAACATCGGCGAACGGCCCTTTGCCGGTCAGGCGCGGGGCAAACCAGGTGGTGGGCCAGGTTTCGTTGGTGCGTTTGTCCAGAGCATCGTGCATCGCTTTTGGCAGCTCCACGCTCCAGCCCTCGGCGATTTGCAGTACCGGCCCGAGACCTTTGATGATATTGACGCGTGACAGAGTGAACGGCACGCCACCGCGCGTGAGGAAACGGGAGGAGAAACCACCACCACGAAAATACTCGTGGATCGCCGGGCACCATTCGGTGGCTTGCAGGCAGCGATCGGCCTCTTTCTGGCTGATTTGCCAGTGTGGCTTCATGGTAGGGTTGCCCTGATCGTCCAGTTGGCAGCAGGTGCCGTCGAGCGCCGCCGAACCTGAGTTGATCAGATGGATAATGCCGTGCTTGGCCTGGCCGGTGAGTTCAGCACCGGTGACGCGTTTGACCGCTTCCGGTGACCAATAGGTGCGCACATCGGCGAACACCTGCGCCGTTCCCGTCAGCAGGTGCCCGAACAGCATGGCAACGCCATTCAGGCTGTCGTTTTCGGTCGCGACCACCAAGGGTTTACGCACCCCGTTCCAATCGAATGAGCTGTTCAGCAAGGCTTCTGCGGTATCGCCGTTAGGGTATTGATCGGTCCAGTGGCGCTGGCCCTGGAAGCCCGCCGCAATGGCGTGGTATCCCAAGGATTCCTCAGTAAAACCTTTTGCTGCCAGCGCGGGGTTGCCCTGCATCATGTCGCGGATACACATCGCCATCAGCAAGCTTTCACGCAGCACGGCGCGGCTGCTGGCAGGTGAGCGGCGGTATTGCTCTGCGTTCAGATCCGGGCCGTAACGGAAGTTTTTATCCGCCCAGGACAGCGCTAGTTCGAGTTCCTGTTCGTCGTAAATGTGCTGATCGATGCGGCGGCGCAGTTCGGTCATATCAACGGCTTGCACTTTCATGCCCAGCCAGGACTCAAAGAAGCTATGGTCCACGATGGAACCGGCGATCCCCATGGAGACGCCGCCGAGCGACAGGTAGCTTTTCCCTTTCATCTGAGCCACCGCCAAACCCGCGCGGGCAAAGCGCAACAGCTTTTCTTGCACGTCGGCAGGGATGTGGTTGTCGCCACCGTCCTGGACGTCGTGGCCGTAAATGGAAAACGCCGGAATGCCTTTCTGGCTGTGGGCGGCCAGCGCGGCGGCCAGATATACCGCTCCTGGGCGTTCCGTGCCGTTAAAACCCCAGATGGCTTTAGGGCGGAGCGGATCCATATCGATGGTTTCGCTGCCGTAGCACCAGCACGGCGTGACGGTGATGGTCAGCCCAACGTTCAGGCCGCTGAACTTGTCTTCGCAGGCGGCGGACTCTGCCATTCCGGCGATGCAGCCGTCGGCAATCACGCATTCAACCGCCGTGCCGCAGGCGTGGCGCAGTTGCTCACTCAGCAACTGCGCCGTGGCTTTGGCCATATTCATGGTCTGCTCTTCGAGTGACTCACGTACGCCCATTCGGCGCCCATCAATGACCGGGCGGATACCGATTTTAGGCAGGTTTTTGGCGGGCTGGTGTTGGCTTTTCATGGCGGATCCTCATCATGTTCGGTTAAAAAAAATCTTCACATTCATTAAGTTATTGAGCTTTTGCTGCTGGAATAACCTGTGATCTGAACTTGGCAAAGATGAAAATAATGGCAAAGCACAGTGCGGGAATGAGCTCAGCGGTGGGGATGTTGCCTGCCGCATCGCTGACGTAGCCCATCAGTGGGGTGACGATGCCGCCGCCAACGATGGTCATGACGATAATCGACGAGCCATATTTGGTGTCCTGGTTCAGCCCTTTGATCCCCAAAGAGAAAATGGTGGGGTACTGAATCGACATAAACAGGCTGGACAGCGTCAGGGCCAGCAGGCCGATGTGGCCCCCTGCCGCCGCGGAGAGCAGGCACAGCAGCATGGAGATCAAGGCATAAACCGCCAGTACCTTATGTGGGGCATAGCGGCGGATAAGCCAGGTTCCGCTGAAACGGCCAATAAAGAAGCACACCATGGTGGCGGTCAGGTAGTTCGCCGCAAAGCCGGGCGTGGTGCCGGGCAGCTCTTCAATGGCGTAGCGGATGAGGTAGCTCCAGCAGGCCGTTTGCGCGCCGACGTAGCAGAACTGGGCCAGCACGGCCCAACGCCAGTGGCGGATATGCAACAGGCGCGAAACGGAGATCAGCAGGGAACCGCTTTGGTTGCTGTCGTGATGCGCATCGCTTTGAATCGCCGGGAACTTGGTCAAGGTAATCAACAGCGTGACGAGTAATACCACTGCGACGATCATCATATAGGGGGATTGCACCGCGAGTACCAGGCTGTGGTTATAAGCGGCAAGCTGTTCCGGTGCCATTTGGTTGAGCACTTCTGGCGGTTGATGGGGAACGTGCGACAAAATAAGCCCTTGGCCAAATACCACGGCAATAATGGCTCCGAACGAGTTAAAGGTTTGCGCCAGGTTAATTCTGAAGTGGCCCGACTCCTCAGGGCCTAATACGGTAACAAACGGGTTAGCGGCGGTTTCTAAACACCCCAGCCCGGCGGCGATAATAAATAAGCCGATCAGGAATAACGTGTAGTTCATTCCTTCCGCAGCAGGCCAGAATAGCGCGGCGCCGATGGCATAAAATAGTAAGCCGGTAATAATCCCTGCCTTGTAGCTCAGTTTCTTCATTAATATCCCGGCAGGGATAGGAATGAGGAAATAGCCAAAATAAAAAGAGGACTGGATCAAGCCAGCCTGAAAGTTGGTTAAGGTGAACGCCTGTTGAAACTGCGGCAGTAAAATATCGTTAAGGTTATTGGCCACTGCCCATAAGAAAAACAGCGAGCAGAGTAATGCAAAGGGAATAATGTGGTTCCCTTTACGCTCATGGCTGGCAACGCGGTAGTTTTCTGACTGGATTGAAACGTTTCCCATAGCGCCCTCGTTAGGTCATACGGTTTTTCCGCGACGTTGACTCATGCTTGCGATCTTGTTCTGGCAAGAGCTCATACGCCGTTGCTGCGTTAAGTGAAGCCATTCTTAAAACAAAAAATCGTGAAAAGTATGAGTTCGGTCACACTCAATGTTATTAGCCGGGGAAATGTGAGCACTATCACTTTAATAAAACGTGAAACATGCCCGTTTTAATCGGTATTGAATTAAAAAACACAACCTGAATGACCGATTTTTTATTTTTAATTTTAAACGGTCAGTTGTTAATAAACCTATAACAACTGACCGTTTGCCAGTAATTACGATTAAACGGACATTTTATTTCTTGCCGTTGACGGTGACTTTTACATGAATCACTGAATTATATTGACGATGGTCACATATTTTTATCTAAGGTTTTATTGCTGATTGATAGCGGATGAAGATAACAGCCACGTATTTAGCCCCACTTTTATTATGACTCCATTACTTGGGCAAAGAGGCAAAAAATGGCAAGAGATTCACTCGCTCATGAAATTATTCATACCTGTTTAGAGATGACCCGTCTGGGGCTTAATCAAGGCACCGCTGGTAATGTCAGCGTGCGCTATCAGGGCGGTATGTTAATCACTCCCACCGGCATTCCGTATGAAAACCTGACGGCGTCTCACATTGTTTATATTGACGGCCACGGGAAGCATGAAGAAGGGAAGGTGCCGTCCAGCGAATGGCGTTTTCATCAGGCGGCCTATCAAACGCGGCCAGACGCCAACGCGGTGGTACATAACCACGCGGTAAATTGCACCGCCGTATCCATTCTGAATCGCCCGATCCCTGCCATTCATTATATGATCGCGGCCGCAGGGGGCAGCACGATCCCGTGCGCGCCTTACGCCACCTTTGGTACGAAGAAACTCTCTGAATATGTGGCGCTGGCGCTGAAACATCGCAAAGCTACGTTATTACAGCATCACGGCATGATCGCTTGCGAAACCAATCTGCAAAAAGCACTGTGGCTGGCTCATGAAGTCGAGGTACTGGCTGAACTTTATCTATCAACCTTATCTATTGTTGATCCCGTACCGGTGCTGTCTGATGAGGAAATTGCCATTGTATTGGAGAAATTTAAAACCTACGGCCTGCGTGTTGAAGAGTAAGCTGCGCGTGCTCTAGCCAATGGCGGAGCGCGAAACTCTCAAATAACAAAATGCCGGGCAGCGTGGCTAACCCGGCATTTTTGTTGCTGCTTGAACGATCAGGCTTTGACCGTGACGTTCATGCCTTTATAGCTGACCTTCTGGCCGTCGACGATCTTGCAGCGCTTGCGCGTTTCTACCTGGCCGTTAACTTTAACGAGCCCTTCGGCGATCGCCTCTTTGGCGGCACCGCCGCTTTCACACCAGCCCTGAAACTTCAGCAGATCGCACAGCTCGACGTGAGGGTGATTTTCCAGATTAAAAATTTCCATACTGCCTTAACTTATTTAGGTTGAACGTCGTGATATTCCTCGCAGGCTTGCAAGGTATTTTGGATCAGCGTAGCCACGGTCATCGGGCCAACGCCACCGGGAACCGGGGTAATGTAGGACGCGCGCTGGCTCGCGGCTGCGAAATCCACGTCGCCGACCACTTTACCACTTTCCAGGCGGTTGATGCCGACATCGATCACGATCGCACCCGGTTTGATCCACTCACCCGGAATAAAGCCCGGCTTACCAACCGCGACGATCAGCAGATCGGCATGTTCGATATGGTGGCGCAGGTTTTTGGTGAAGCGATGAGTGACGGTGGTAGTGCAACCGGCCAGTAACAGTTCCATGCTCATCGGGCGGCCGACGATGTTGGAAGCCCCGACCACCACGGCGTTCAGGCCGTAAGCATCGATGTTGTAGCGCTCGAGCAGGGTGACAATGCCGCGCGGGGTGCAAGGACGCAGCTTCGGCGCGCGCTGGCACAGGCGGCCAACGTTGTAAGGGTGAAAGCCGTCCACGTCTTTATCCGGGTGGATACGCTCCAGCACTTTGACATTGTCGATCCCGGCGGGGAGGGGAAGTTGCACCAGGATGCCGTCAATTTCACGATCGGCATTCAGCTTATCGATCAACGCCAGCAGCTCAGGCTCGGTGGTGGTGGCGGGCAGATCGTAGGAGCGGGAGATAAAGCCCACTTCTTCACAGGCTTTGCGCTTACTGGCGACATAAATCTGCGAGGCCGGATTCTCACCAACCAGCACCACCGCCAGGCCCGGAGCACGCTTGCCTGCCGCCAGACGTTGTTTAACTTGCTCAGCCACTTCGTTTCTAACCTGCTGCGCAATCGTTTTACCATCAATAATCTTTGCTGCCATCAGTGAGGAAATCCATCATTTAAGAAAAGCGGGGGATGTGGCTATTTTGTCAGAAGAGAGGCGCGCTGTCAGGCGTTGAATCAGGGTTATGCCGAGAATGGGTAGATGATTGTGTGGCGATTTATACTTTTTTTATCTCGACAGAGCGATCCTCTACGCTTTTTTTATCTTCCCTGCCTTATCTTTTTCACTCACTACCCACCATCTCGCAGAGTTACGGGGCCTGAATCATGATGACGATTACGCGGCTTTATCCACTGCATCGGCCGATGGATCGCTTGCCGGAACCGCAGCGGCATATTGGTGAAACGGTATTTGATTCGTCGCTGCATCCGGCACAGGTGGCGCTGCTGCAAATGCTGCATCAGTTAGGCAAAGCGAAGCCGGAGCGCCCTTCCTGGCGCCAGCGTATGGCGCAATGGTACAGCAACAGGCACTGATGAGCGGCGTTGCCACCGGGGGATTAGTGCAGGGGGATCATTGTGTTAGGGCGGTTTTTCGGCTGTTTTATGCGCGAAAATTCACCATAAAACAGGCCAGCCGCCGCTACACTATGAAAAGACGTTGACTCGCTAACCTCTGACCGTATAATCCAACTCCGCAACCTTGGTTGCCGCATCTCAATGCGCCCTTAGCTCAGTTGGATAGAGCAACGGCCTTCTAAGCCGTAGGTCACAGGTTCGAGCCCTGTAGGGCGTACCATTTTTACTTCTCCCAACGTCTCTAAAATCTACTAAACCCCCTTATACTGCCTGTTACAGCTGATATCACCGTATCTCAAGGTCTACCTAGTTCTACTGAAATCTACATGCATGTGGGGGTATGTTTGGTGGTATGTCCAGGTTCAATAAAGTGGGGTACCCCCAATGAAGCTAAACGCCAGACAAGTAGACACTGCCAAACCCAAGGACAAGCCTTATAAACTTTCTGATGGTGGCGGCTTATATTTGCTCGTTAACCTGTCGGTAATACAAGATCTTTTGGTGTCGTTTACGATCTGCCTGCTTGCCCGGTATTTATCGAGAGAATAAGCACGCTCAATACACTGTCTCTGGCAGCGACTCAACCAGTCCTTATGCGACATCGCGGCCATCAGGTCGGTTAGCATGTTATTGATAGCGGTTATCACAGCACGGGCGACCTGACCCCCTGCTCATTCAGGCACTCACCGCTAAAATGCCTGTTAAAACTCTCAATAAACCCATTCTGTTTCGGTTTACCCGGCAGGGTTAGCCAACTATACAGAGAGTAGTTTGGTATTAGCCGAATTCCGTCCCCTTCGCAGTAGGTGGGTTGCCCTTGATGATTTTTAGCGGTGTTTCCGCCTGCGCCATGGGTATATTACGTTATTTATGTAATCATGACTCATCATGCTATTTTTAAAACCCCCAAAATTATTGATTAAATTTTGCACTTTTATTCGGTTTTACTATAATAAAAATCAACTCAACATAAAAATCTCCCGGCAGTAGGCTAAAATCAGTAATGAGTTTTTTATTTAGTAAACAACTTAACATTTATCAATTGAGTGCTAGGGTTGTAAAATATTAAATTCAATCACTATAGAGTGAACAGAAATAATGAACAAACTACAGTTTAAAATGAGAGATTTAAAAATTATTTCTGTCATCGCAGAAACTCGCAGCATTGGCGGTGCGGCAACATTACTGGGGATCGCGCAGGCAAATGTCAGCAAACACCTTTCAGATTTCGAAACCCGCATAGGTTTAAAAATTTTCGAGCGCACTACGCGATATCTGGCTCTTACTCAGTTTGGCGAAGCTCTTGTGCCTTACATTAATGCCACCTTGGAAAAGAATGAAGAGCTTGCTAATTTCATTTCTGATTATAAGCATGAAAAACGTGGGCGGGTGACTATCTACGGGCCAACGGGGGTGGTTTCCTACCTGGCCAGAAGCGTTATTCATAAAATAAAGGATATTGGTGATATTCACATTCACTTGAAAACATATAATTTAAATCGCCATGAGTTTTTTGAAGGAGCCGAGTTTCCAGATGATTGCGACATTTTGATCACCAATACGCTACCAAAAGACGAGGGGCTGGTCGCCAGTTATTTAACAAAATATGCCGTCACCGCATTCGCAACTCAAGAGTATTTAAACAAGAATCCAATTAATAGCCCAGACGAGTTGGTGAATCACTCCTGTATTCTTATCGACTCAATGATGATTGATGATGCCAATATCTGGAAGTTTTATCCTCATGACTCTGATGAGGTTCGGGAGTTCAGAGTTACGGGGAATTATATCTGTGATAACTCACAAAATGCGCTTGAACTTGCAAGAAATAATCTGGGAATTATTTTAGCCCCAAAAGGAAATATTCAAAAATATATTCAGCAAGGGGTTTTGATACCATGTTTTAACCACATGCATGAATGGAAGTTGGATCTGATAGCCATCTTTCGTAAACGTGAATACCAGCCACGGCGCGTTCAGTATGTGCTTGACGGTGTGCTCGAAAATCTCCGCATGCAAATCGAGCAGGATGTAAACCGTGAATAGTGAGTATGCTGCTGAAATTAATGCGAATTGTAGATTGCTGTCCTTAACCTCTCAACATGTGAAGGTGAGCAGTGAAAATCTCTTTTGGAATGCCGATACAGGCTCGATTTCGCGCAGTTTTCAAATAATAACCGATGATGCGCTACTGGGCATACTCGCTGTTGTTGCCAAACATGCCCGATTTCTTGTCGATACCTGTCGTATCTAGCTGTTGCAACCCCCAATTCTGATAAACCCGCGCATTAATACTCTTCCCCGGCTACTCTGTGGCAGCATGAGCAATATTGCATCACCGCATTGTGCCCCAGGCGTTAAACCTCAGGTATTAACAGGGCTTGAATATTACGAGCGCCCAGTTTGCTTAACCCGGCGCGTTTGTAATGACTGATAGTCTTGACGTTCAGTGACAAGGTCTTGGCTATATCTTCCGCCTTGAGCTCTTTTATCAACCCTTGCAGCACACTGCGTTCACGCAAACTCAGCAGTTTTCTAGAGATAATCTCTCTGGTTGAGAGCACTTTCTCGCTGCGTACTACCTGTCCAATAAAATGCTCTAGCGCCAATACGGACTGGGTAAAATGAATCAGCCCGACATGGGTATTCAAACAGTTAAGGTAAAAATGAAGCAGTGGGGTACTGGCCGATCCCGGATCCATCAGCACCTGGCAAGACGGGTGATAGCAGCGAATCAAGTTGGCCAGGTGCACCAGGGCATCAATCTTATCGTTGCTGAGTGACAAAATAATCAGGTCAACCTCACCGTCCCGGGAATGCGCAAGATGTAACCGGCAGCGCTCAATATCCGCTGTGCTGAAAACTCGGGCATCCGGTTTCAGCAGTGTTTCCAGCGCTGTGCGGGTAAAACTACATTCACACAGCAGAACAGCATTTTTCATTTTTCGCTCGCTTGTTAAGGGGGTTACATCACTCGCCGCCTTTATCAAAGGCGGATGATCCTGTCGGTGCGCGCCTTGAGGGCATGCAACGGATTCAGACTGCGTCACTTTCAACCAGGGGCCCAATACGGGCAGCATTCCGTACAGCATGTTGATTTATGCTGCCCATCAGTTGGCTGTCAGGGTTACCGTTAGATTTGTGCTCTGCACACCCGTCACGTCAGTCTTGGGATCCAGGCTCAACGAATGTTCGCCACGTGTTCCCTGGATGGTGATGGGTGACCCCAAAGGGATGATGTTTCCTGATTCATCCTGGATAGTGATCGTGACGTCTCCCAGTAACAGGGTATCGCCAGTTTTGGTTGGGCTATCGTAGGTTAAGGTCCAGATATCAGCCTGCCCGTTTCCCGATGCCCTCCAGGTGAGCGGGCGGACCACGGGATCTTGCCGAAGAAATACGGTGCCAAAGTCGATGACAGGGTTGCCGTCATTGAGTGTGATGGTGAGTGGCGTCGCCTCCCTGGTGCAGGTAATTCTGAAGGGGAATACCTGGGAGGGGGCAGGGTAATAGCTGCCCGCGCCAAGATTGATTCCGAAGGCGTTGGAGATACCGTATCCAATCGTCAGCAGCGTCTCTGTAAAAGTAATGGTATGCGGTAGGTATTCGTTTTTCGGGCCTGCAGGCAGATTAAGCGAGCGGGAAAACTGCGGCGTTGAAAATGTTGAATTGAAGGCCAGTTGATTATTTATCTGAAAACTCAGCGTGCCGTTCACCGGAGTCAGAAGGATGATGCATTGGGGGTTTCCGCTACAGTTCAGAATATAATTAATCAAATTAGGATTGGTTGATTCAGGTGGCTGAATCCCGTCCCCAGTGAAAGTATGTTTATCTTCATAAAGCGCAGCCCCATAGACAGTTGCTGTTGCGCTGGGGCTGCGAAATTGCACTTGAGTCAGGTCATAAAGGCTGCTCTTCAGTGCGTTAATATTGTTGAGCAGAGCTGTGTTATCAAGCCCCTGATCGTCCGTTGCGGTCATTTCCCGAGTGTTGCCCAATAGCTGGAACTCAAAGTGTGTTGGGTCCACCGTGTTATATATTGTGGAGGTATAGGTTGATGTATTGCTCTCAATTGAACATTGATACGTCCAGGGCGTTGACGCAATGCCTGCCGGGGTGGTGCCCAGTAATAAGAGAGCGGCGCTAGAGCGCCAGTATTTATGGGGAGCGGTTCTTTTTGGGTGCTCGGTGTTCTGCCTGTTATTCGGGAAGGCCCCTTGCAGGTTACGCGAAATACAGAACATAAAACTGTTTATGGCAGTGCCTGCCATTATTATAAATCTGAGCATATTATTTGCCTTTAACCTTCTTTTTCTATTTCTTGTCAATAAAATAGGAATAATTAAATCTCTTATCACTTTTGTTCGGGGACGGAGGTCTTCAGTCACCAGATATCTTTCCACCTGGTTGACCGTTGGCCCTGACGCTTATGGGTTGACCATGGTGAAGCGTATGGCGGCCGCAACGTTACCGGGCTTAGTGCCAATATTGACGGTGGTAGTCGGGGTCACCGTGCAGATACGCGAGTCCTCTCCTGAGCAAAACTGCCGCGCACTGTCGGTGGCACCGTCGATGCCGTAAAGTATCCCGGCAGGTTTGTCCACCGTGGATAGGGTCAGAAGCACCGGGCTTCCCGTATTACCTGGGTCGTTGTCGTTAACCATGTTCACTGCGGTGGGCGTGGCCGCGTTCACCACCCCGGTCACGACCTCCGCAAAGACAGATGATGTGCGGCTGTAGCTGCAGGTAATGTTCAGGTTAAATGGAGCAATGGCCTGAGTTCCCAGATGCAGTACGCCGAGCGAGACCGTTTTGCTGTCTGTGCCATCGATATCCACCGTGCACGGCGGCGCCGTGAAGGTTGCCGTCACGGCGACGGTAGCGGTGTCGCTTACCGCATCAGCCGTCGGTATCATGGCCGCATACAGCATCGGCGCCGCCAGCAGCACGGTAGGTAACCTTCTGCTTTTCATTGGGTTTTTCTCTGTGCGGCGTTACTGGATGTCATAGTCTTGTGCTCCACCCCAGTCGTTGATTGCCTGCACTGTCAGGTGTCCGTCGCCGCGTAGCCCTGTGTCTGCTTCACTGAACGGCGGTAACTGGGCCAGCGCCTGGCGCTTCGCTTTCGGTATCGTTACCTCTTTACCGTTCAGCTTCAGGCCCGTGACCGCAAACCAGTAGGGTGTCGGGTTCTTCAGCCACAGCCCACTATCCCGGCGCTGCTTGATCAGCTTCTTCTCGGCATCTTTACGCCCATCTGTCAGGGCCTTAGGCCGATAAATCAATTTCACTCGGGTGTTCATCGCTATCGCAATGACACTGCCATCCACCTGTTGCGGCTTGGGGGGCAGTTCCTGGACGTTCAGCCAGAACAGTGATTCCCGGTCTGCGGGAAGGGCAGGGTTGACATTCATTAAGCGGACTACCTGCTTTCTCCCTGAATCCACCTTAAACACCGGCGGAGAGGGCACCATGAAAACGTCTGCTTGGCTCTGATTGGCGTTATCGACCCACACCTGGCCACCCCAGGTGCCCTTGGCGTTGTTGGTCACCTCCAGCGAGATGTTTTTCTTGCCTTCTTCATAAATGAAACGGGTACCGTTAAGGACAAAGGCTGCCATTGCCGGGGGCACCGCAGCGGTGGCCAGTAGCGCTAGCAGGGTGGTACTCAGTAATACTTTTCTTCTATTCACAACGAATCTCCTGAACTGTAATTGCCCCGCCTTTCAGATGGGAGGCGTCAAAACTGCATGTTTTTCCATCAGTTCGATTTACGGCGATAGTTTTCGGCGCGGACAGGAGATTCATCAGCAACACACCATTGTTTGTGATGAAACCGGCATCCAGCCCCTGCTCGGTGGTGGCGCTACCACCGGTCATAATGTTTCCCTGTGCATCACGCACGCGCAGGATGTAGCGCTGTACTTTCTGGTAATCAAACTCGCGATAGATAATGGCGCGCTCGGTCGGCACCACGTCGTACGACGTGTTTAGCAACTCAGCGCTGTCCGGTACGTTCTCCGGGTTAATACTGATCGTGGTCGGGTTATAGGCTGGCAGATACATCACCGTGCTGCCGCTGCTATTGGTTGGCAGGGATGTGCCGCCGAAGGTTACCCCTGGAATATCCTTAATTTTCAGTATGGCTACGGTCTCCGTTGATTCTTTCGTCAGCAGCAAACCGCTCTTGGCGGTAGCGATAGCCGAGCCTGACAGGTTGCCGGACAGCGTCGTGATGCTACGGTTTTGCGACACGGCCAGGTTGGTCTGTATACGTTCAAAGGCGTAGCTCGCAGAGGCACTTGCCGTGTTGTAGTGCTTCCCAGCCGTCCCGGCGCTCACGCTGTAGTTAAGACGATTATTCACCGTCGCCGAGGCGCTGGTGTTGAACGCGGTACCGTTGTAGCGGTTGTAACTCACGGTATTACTGGCGTAATAGCGGGTTCCCCTGAAGGAGAAGGGAATGCTTACTCCCAGCGAAGCCGTATAATCGTCCTGTGTGGACCAGGCATTACGTGACCAGTTGGTGTTCAGGAAAAGCGAGATATCCCCCAGCACGCTGGTACTTGCCGACAGGCTTACACCAAATGCATGCCGATCGCGGTTCCAGTAGGTTTGCTGCCAAAAGCTGCCGCTTAACCAGACGCTGTCGAACCGTTGGTTCACACGTGCTTCGTAGCGCGCTTTCTCTCGCCCGTCGAAATAAACATAACGGTATGCGGCATCCTGATTGTCCGTCAGATAGATTTTGCGGCGGTACTGCGCCTTCGGCTCCCAGTTCGCAAACTCGGTGTATCCCGGGCTCTGATAGCGATAGGTGAGCAGTTGAATATCCGTATTGTTGCTGAAACTTTTCGCGTACTTCAGGGTGGTGCTCACCCCTTGCCGCTGGGAGCCGTCATCGTACTTCGCCCGCGCGGTGTTCAGGTTGGCAGACAGGGCACCCCACTGGCCCAGCGGTTTGGTGAAGCCAAGACCCGTTGCCTGGTAATGGCTGTGCAGAAGCGTCGCCATGTTGAGCGTGCCTGATGGCAGGCCCCAGTCGAGACTGGCCAGTGCAAAGGTGCCGTTACCGGAGGAAAACGCATCCTCGATCCGGTTGCTGTCATTACGCTGCCCCACCGCAACGCTGTAGTTGTAATCCCCTGATCGCAGCAGGGAAGGCAGTGTCGCTACCGGGTATTCGGTGATGGTTTTGCGCCCGCTATCATTCTCAACGGTGACCACCAGGTTGCCGTTACTGACGGAGGTGATGTCATCCAACTTCCATGGCCCCGGTGGTACAACGCGGGAATAAATGGTGTATCCACCTTGCTTCACCGTAATACGCTCGGTGCCCGCTGCCACACCGGTAATAAGCGGAGCATATCCGCGGGTTTGCCAGGCACGCATGTTACTGTTGGAACGAACGGCCGCGCCGTAAAAGCTAAAGTCAGAGAACAGCTCTGTGCGGGTCTGTGAACGCCCCAACAGCAGATCCCCCTTGATCTTACCGATGGCCGTTGACAGGGTCAGATCGCTGGAGTTGACCTGGGTGCCCCAGGCATTTCGCGTGGCGTTAATATCGCCGGATAAGATCCAGCGCCCCACGTTCAGGCTGGTTTTCAGGCTGCCGAAGGCATTAAGGCTTCGATTACCACCGTAATCCGCACCGTCGTTTTGGATGTTCTTGTTAAAGTTGCCGTTGTAGGTGAAGCGCAGGCCGTTGATACCATAGTCCCAGCGGGTGGCATCGTTCTTCTCCAGCAACCAAGCCTGGGGAATGCCAAACTCCAACGTTTGGGCACCCAGATCAAAATTAATGCGGGTGTTTTCCTTACGGCCCAGCGCGTAGCAGCCGCGCACCTTATCAAAAGTTTTTGCATAGGCCTCGGGCCGGAAAAAGATGCTGGCGCTCTGCAGCCACTCGGGAGTAAGGCACAGATGATCGGCATTTTCATCATCAGTGCTCACTGTCAGCGCCATGCGGGCCGTGCGGGAGCCATTCAACATCACGTCAACGTAATACTGCCCTGCAGGGTATCTGACGCCGTCCTTCAGGATGGAAGGGACTTCTGTCATGCCTTGCATGAATGCGGTGTTGATTTCGGAGGCATATCCCAAGGAAGAGAAGATGCTCAGCGCAAGCAATGACAGTGCAGGATGTTGTATTTTGATGTTCACACTGACCAGCCTTCAGAGAAAAGAGAATGCGGTTGTCATGCAGAAACCTGAATCACCGTAATGGCCAGCCATCAATACCGGCTGGCCAACAGGCTTTTTAGTTGTAAGCCACAACGAAAGCGGCAACAGATCTGTAGTCACCCGCGATGGCACCGCCGTGCAAGGTGGCCTTGAACATCGCGCCCGTCGTCGTCAGCACGTCACCAGTAAAATCAGCGGAAAGGTTGGTGCTGTTGATCCCTTGATCTGGTGTGACACTGGCGTTGACCGTATCAATGGCCGCCCAGGCATCCGCAGCAACACCGGACTGGGCCTTAAGCCCATTGATATCAAACGCGCCATTCCAGCCGATGGTCGCCGTGCTGGCGGCCGTCAGGTTCTGGCAGCCGGTCTGGGTCATATCTGCCTTCAGCGCAAACGGCACGGCGATACCCGTGGCGTTGGTGCCCACTGTCCCCAGTTGCACCAAATTGTTCACGGTGCCGCCACCCACAATCGGCAAAATGTCACAGGTGGTGTCGGTGACTACGCCCAGAAACTGAACTTCGCCATTAGCTGCTACAGCGGAATAAGACGTAACAGCCAGAGCAAGAGCAGAAACGAACAGTAATTTTTTCATCTTGTTTCCTTATTAGTTAATAAATGACGATTAAAAGTATTGCGGTATTACATTTACTGACAGGTTCCTGATGCATAACCCGCATACCTTTTTTAACGAGGTTAGCTTTAATGAGTTAATTTCCTCTGGAATATAAAAAGCAGATTAAACACTAAAGCAACCCATACCTGTCACACGATGGCATCAGGTATAACTTCACTGATTTGGATAAAATGCAGCATGTACGGTATTCAGGAAATATTACAAGGCACCAGTAACCTGACCACTACCATTCTTTATTCTCTGCTTTTCGTTACAGCTTCTTTTCACTTTCATTGACGCTGTGTTTTTCAGAACGCACGGCAATGAAAAACCACCTATTCATAATGAGATTCTCTTTTTTGATACCCCCTATGAGATTCAGCCATTTTTATTTTTCAGGCCGTTTCACTTTCTGTCTGCGATGCAGTGTCATTCAGCGGCTCAGATGAATACATCAGCGCTATGGTTTTACTCACTGTTTGCATATGATGGTATTTCACTGAGAAATAACTCTGCGATACACCGTGTTTCTCACAGGCTTCCTGACGCGACAGACCATTAACCAGCACATCCTCAAGGGCGTTCCGCATATTTTTACCCCGGAGGGTGCAAACGGTGGCCAGAAGCAGGAAGTATCTTTGTGCCACTTTCCCCGGAATCAGCTCCGGAGGTAATTGGCTGTTATTGCGTAATGCGCACATATATCTGCCCTTAATAATCACGAAACATGTCTATTTTGATTCACTACCGGCCGTGCAACTTCTGATGCAATCTCTTTCAGGGACTGTCGCAGTGACGTCACAGACGTCACTGAAAGTTAGCGAAGGTATCAGCTCCATTGCAAAGTTGTTCAGCCCCAGACATTTTTTTATCGCCTGGCGATGGTAATAGATGACCTTGTGGCTTCGCCCGATTAACCTTCCGGCCTCTGTTGGCGTGTAGCCTTGGGCCAACAGGTCTATTGCAACAGCTCTCGCCTTAGAGGAAGTTATCACGCCGGCAAGCCGCTGGCGCAGCCACTGATTAAGCTCTATCAGAACCACCTCTGGTGATATTTCTGCCAGCGAGGCTCGCTGGCACCCAGCCCATTCCGAACCGGCAAATGCAATACCAACGTGTTCTGCGGCCGATATATTAGGGAAGCCCGCCAGCAAGGCACCGTACTCCTTCAGAATCAGATGCCCGAAATACTCCTGCATCATTCTATCTGAAAATAAAAAATAGCTTTGCGTTGCCATTAGTGGTAATGCGGGCCATTTTGCACGCAGATTAAAAACAAGGCTGAAATGACACCTCGGCGCACCATCAATAATGATTAAGTCCACGCTTTTGACAGAGAGGGTTTCGAATAAAGTTGCGATGTCACATATTCGTGTGACATAAACATCACAGCCTGTTTGTGGTTGACACAAATACTCCAGCGCGGTGCCGATAACTGTGTTTTTCGAGTATATGATAATGTTTTTAAATTTATCCTCTCTATCCATAATGCAGATCTTCCATTTGTGCTGACACAGGATGGATTCCCCTGCTTTGATTGCGGGCAATAGTAGTACCCTGTAAATAATCGCAAAAACAATATTTTTTAATCTTATCGATTCACTTTTCTTATGTGCGGAAAAAATACAAGTGAAAAAGTTGGTTTGATTTCAGATAATTGGCCTGGATGCCCCTCATTTACAATATAATTGTAAAACTGTAGAAACTCATATATTTAAATGTGTCACTTACAATTAAATCGTATTACAGTTTAATTGTAAAACACAATAAATACATGTGGTTATTGCACAGAGGTAATAACACAAGAAAAAACAGACAGAAGATAAACAATATCAATCAAACTGGGCTCGCTGGTAACAGTAAAAAACTAAAATCGTGCAGAGCCTTTACAAAATTCAGACTTTTTCTTAATAATCCTGTGCCCGTAGAAGCCTTTGGCCAGAATGATTGGGCCATGGGCTGTTCCAAGGATTAACGCACGCATGCTTTTGCGTCTATACCCAAAATAATTCGAGTTGCTTGCAGCGGCCCCGAAGGGGCGAGGCCCAATATGGGCCGAGTAACACAGCCAACACCCAAGCGAATTGCAGGCATCAGCAGTTCCTGAATATGACGGGCACCTAATTTGCGCAACCCAGCACGCTTGTAGTGGCTGACGGTCTTCACATTCAGCGACAGGCTCTTGGCAATCTCATGTACCTTGAGTTCTTTTATTAACTTCTGCAGGACGGTGCGTTCACGCCCGCTCAATAATTCCCCGCAGAAACACTCTCTGGCTGATAACATCGTTTTACCCTGCATCACCTGCCCAATGACCCGCTGCAGCGTCAGTACGGGTTGGGTGAAATCAATCAGCCCGACATAATTGTTCAAGCCGTTGAGGTATAAACGCAGCAGCGGGAGGCTGGTTGACCCGGGATTGATCAGCACCGGGCAGGAAGGGTGAGCGTGCCCTATCAATGTGGCCAAGCGTATCAGGCTATCGACCTTGTAGCTGTCTGTGGATATAACCACCAGGTCAACTTTGGCGTCCAGTGAACGCGACAGATGCCGTTGGCACTGCTCAATGTCTGCGGTGCTGAAAACTTGGGTATCCGGCTTCAGCAGTGTTTCTAGCCCTGCGCGGGTAAAATTACACTCACACAGAAGAACAACATTTTTCATTTCTTGCTCGCTCGTCAAGGGATGACATCACCGGTTGCCAAAGGGTTCTGTCTATTGTTTATTTACAGAGTACAAAGCACCGCCAACAACCTAAAAAGCATTACGCCTGGTCTGTTGATAACAAAGCGGAAGCGATAATAACGGCTCTATTTTTTATTATTAATGATGCCCACTGTTATGGTAATTAAACGCTTAAGAAAAGAGCCGGCAATAAAAAATTTCTCCTTGCCAAGGAAAAGCGTGCACCAATAATCAGCCACTAGTAACCATTCTGGTGCACATCATTATCTGATGCCGCAGGGTAACTTGGCCCACACATTTTAGCGTGTTTTTGAATTTTTAATGTCCTAAAACAGACCGGCATTAGAGACCTCTTTTCAACTTCAATGAACAGAATGATATAAAAGTAGGCTGGCAGCTACGTTGTGCATTGAAAGTATTACATCCGAACAGGCATTTCAATATGCTTTATTGAAATAAATGGTGAGAAAATAAAAAATCAATTTAATACAGATGGTTAAAATAAATATTGTTTTTATATAAATAAATATAAAATTTATTTTCAATAAAGGCATTGAAAATAATCAGGCCGTGTCGCTGTAAACCTGGCAGAGTATTTGTTGTCTTCATTCGCCATTGAATCGTAGAGTTATGTCATTACGTAATCAATTAAGCAAGCTGGCATGCTATGGGGTAAAACAAGAGGTTTATACCCGTCATACTTCAAGTTGCTTGGGTGTTGGCTGCCTTCGTTCACCCTGGTCACATAGTTTATCTATGCTCTCAGGGCTTCACTCAGTTGCCGCCTACAAGCAACTCGAATTATTTTGGGTATAGTGATAAATGTCCCCTTCCTTATCTGATCAAGTTAACCATTCTGGCCGTCTGTCAGGCACCGATAAGGTATTTTTGAACCGTGATAAACGGCATCTGCTTAACCCGTCGGTTTTCCAAAGAGCAGGCTAGCGTACCAACGCTTCAGATAACTCGCACCCAAGGCCACTGTATCTGAGCAAAACAGTAGCAGGGTTATTGTTTTCTGAGGCAATATAAGGCAATTGCGTAAAATAAATCAGGGAATGATGATGACACTCTATAAGATCAAGCCCGCCTTTCAGGCGCTGTTACGGCCATTGATGCATTGGCTGAACAAACGCCATGTGACGGCCAACCATATTACCCTGGCGGCCATGCTGCTGTCGTTTCTGACGGGGGGCTTGCTGGTGCTGTTCCCGCTGCCGGGCCTGTTTTATCTGCTGCCGATCGTCCTGTTCATTCGCATGGCGCTGAATGCGCTGGATGGCATGCTGGCCCGTGAGTGCAACCAGCAAAGCCGCCTCGGTGCCGTGCTCAACGAAATCGGTGATGTGCTCTCCGACGTTGCTCTGTATCTCCCCTTTATCTTTCTGCCGGGCAGTTACGCACCGCTGGTGCTGGCCATGCTGTTTTGCGCGGTGCTGACCGAGTTTTGCGGCATTCTGGCACAAACCATCAACGGTGTGCGCAATTACGCCGGGCCGCTGGGCAAAAGCGACCGGGCGCTGCTGTTTGGCACCTGGGGGTTAGTGCTGGCCATCTGGCCGCAGGCGGTGCAGTGGAACAACCTGCTGTGGGGAATAGCAACGCTATTGCTGATCTGGACGGTAGTGAACCGCTGCCGCAGTGCCTTGGTTGAGGAGCGCCAATAATGCTGTTGGAAAAATCGTTGGCCGTTATTTTCGCTCTGTTGCTGTTTGCTACGGTGGTAAACGGCCTGCTGGTCTGGCTGCGCCCGCAGAAAGACTGGCATGAACTGACGCTGCGTATCCGCACCTGGTGGGTGATCATCGTGCTGTTTTCGCTGGCGCTGATCAGCCCGCACTGGTTGGCGCTGACCTTTTTCGCGCTGGTCAGTTTTATAGCGCTGAAGGAGTTCCTGACGCTGGTTCCCTCCCGGCATTCCGATCGGATGCCGATGCTGTGGATGTTTATCGCCATCCCCATTAACTACTGGCTGATCGGTATTGGCTGGTACGGCATGTTTATCGTGTTTATTCCGGTGTACGTCTTTTTGTTCTTACCCGCGCGCATGGTGATTGCCGGCGATACGCAGGGCTTTCTGAGCACGGCGGCGCAACTGCACTGGAGCCTGATGACCACCGTTTTTGCCTTCAGCCACGTGGCGTGCCTGCTGGTGCTGCCCGCCGACGGCCTGCAAACCGGGGCGCTGCTGGTGCTGTTTCTGGTTGGCCTGACCGAGTTTAACGATATTGCCCAGTATCTGTGGGGCAAATCGCTGGGGCGGGTTAAGGTGACGCCGAAGGTCAGCCCGAATAAAACCCTGGCGGGCCTGCTGGGCGGCATCGGCAGCACCGCGCTGGCGGCGCTGCTGTTTGGCCCGCTGCTCACGCCGTTAAGCGGGTATATGGCGCTGTTGGCCGGGCTGATCATTGGCGTGACTGGGTTCTGCGGCGATATTGTGATGTCGGCGATCAAGCGCGATATCGGCATAAAAGACAGCGGCACGCTGCTGCCGGGCCATGGCGGGATTCTCGATCGCCTGGACTCGTTGATCTTCACCGCCCCGGTTTTCTTCCACTTTATCCGCTACTTCTATTACTGACGCCATGATGAAAAAATTCCTCAGAACGCTGTTTTCGCTGTGTATCGTCTGGCCGGTGATCTGGCTGTGGCTTGGGCTGCGGGTAAAGCACCGGGAACGGCTGCCGCAACAGGGCCCGGCGATCGTGGTGGCGAATCATAACAGCCATATGGATGTATTCGTGCTGCTGTCGCTGTTCTCGGTTGGCCAGCAGCACAGGGTGCATCCGGTTGCGGCTGCCGACTATTTTCTGCGCAATAAATGGATGGCGTGGTTTTCGCTCAATATTCTCAACATTATTCCGGTTGCGCGTCAGGGGGGCGAGGCTAATCCGCTGGCGCTGTGCGAACAGGCGCTGCGTGATAACAAGATCCTGATCCTGTTCCCGGAAGGTACGCGCGGCGAGCCGGGGAAACTGGCACCGCTGAAGTCGGGGCTGTGGTATCTCAGCCAGAACCTGCCGGAGGTGCCGATTATCCCCGTTTGGCTGAAAGGCACCGAGCAGGTGATGGCGAAGGGTAACCGTATCCCACTGCCGCTGTTTATTGATGCCAACGTCGGGGAAGCGCTGTATTTCCACCCCGATAAAAATCAGTTTAAGGACGCGCTGTTGCAGCGTTTACTCGAGCTCCGCCCAGAGACAAAAGGAAATGAATCCCATGGCCAATAGCCGCACGCCAGACGAAAAAAGCTTTCTGACCAGCGACAACACGGAACTGTTTTACCGCCACTGGCCAGCGCTCGAGAGCGGCGCAAGCCGTAAGGTTATTGTCTTATTCCATCGTGGCCATGAGCACTCCGGGCGCTTGCAACATATCGTTGATGAGCTGGCGATGCCGGATACCGCGTTTTACGCCTGGGATGCGCGCGGCCACGGGCGCTCACCGGGCCAGCGTGGCCATAGCCCCTCGCTGGCGCGTTCAGTGCAGGATGTGGATGAGTTTGTCCGCTTTGCCGCCGCCGACAGTCAGGCGGCATTGGAAGAGGTGATCGTAGTCGCGCAGAGCGTGGGCGCGGTGCTGGCGGCCACCTGGGCGCATGACTATGCGCCGGCGATCCGCGGCCTGGTGCTGGCGTCGCCCGCCTTTAAGGTCAAACTGTATGTGCCGTTTGCTCGCTCTGGCTTGGCGCTGCTGCACCGTTTGCGCGGGCTGTTTTTCGTCAACTCTTACGTCAAGGGCAAATACCTGACGCACGATCCTGAGCGGGTAGCGAGTTTTAATCATGATCCGCTGATTACCCGGCCGATAGCCGTCAATATTCTGCTCGATCTTTACCGCACTGCGAAACGGATCGTCAGCGACGCGGCGGCGATCACGCTGCCGACGCAGTTGCTGGTTTCTGGTGAAGACTACGTGGTTCATCGCAAACCGCAGTTGGATTTCTATCAGCGCCTGCGCAGCCCGTTAAAAGAGCTGCATGTGCTGCCCGGCTTTTATCACGACACCCTTGGCGAGCGCGATCGTCAGCTCGCGTTTGACAAAATGCGTGCGTTTATCGACACGCTGTACGCGATGCCACCGCAGCGCTTCGATTACCAAAATGAAGATCGCTGGAGCCCCGGTGCAGACCACTGGCGCATGCTGAGCGGCGGCCCGGCCCCTTATTCCCTTGATGATGTGGCCTATCGCGCCCTGCGTTACGGCATGAAAATACTCGGCACCCAGTCAACCGGTGTGAAGCTGGGGGTTGAGACCGGTTTTGATTCTGGCAGCACGCTGGATTACGTTTATCGCAACCAGCCGCACGGCAGCAATTGGCTGGGGCGGCAGATTGATAAAAACTACCTCAATAGCGTGGGATGGCAGGGTATTCGCCAGCGCAAAGTTCACCTGCAGCAGTTGATCCAGCAGGCGGTGGCGCAACTGGCGGCGCAGGGCAGGCCGGTGCGGGTGGTGGACGTTGCCGCCGGGCATGGCCGCTATGTGCTGGACGCGCTAGCGGGTGAAACGGCGGTCAGCGAGATTTTACTGCGTGATTACAGCGAACTGAACGTGGCCAAAGGGCAGGCAATGATCGCTGAGCGCGGCATGGCGGAGCAAGCGCGCTTTGAGCGTGGCGATGCCTTTAACCGCGCTGAACTGGCGGCACTCGCACCGCGCCCGACGCTGGGCATCGTTTCCGGCCTGTATGAACTGTTCCCAGAAAATGCAGTGGTGCGTAACTCGTTGGCCGGGCTGGCCGATGCCATCGAACCGGGCGGGATCCTGATCTATACCGGGCAACCCTGGCATCCACAGTTGAAAACCATCGCCTGGTCGCTCACCAGCCATAAAGACGGCAAAGCCTGGGTGATGCGCGTGCGCACCCAGGGCGAAATGGATGCGCTGGTGCGGGAAGCCGGTTTCGATAAATGCACCCAGCTTATTGATGAGTGGGGGATTTTTACCGTTTCGCTGGCGGTACGTCGCCCTTCATGAGCATTTCAGTAACGCGCCGTAAGCTGCTGATACAAGGCGTTGGCTGGCTGCTTCTGCTGGCCCCGTTTTTCTTCCTCACCTATGGCCAGGTGAACCAGTTCACTGCGGGCAGAGAGGGCGTAGGCAGCGTGGTGTTTGCCTGGGAGCGACATATTCCTTTTATGCCGCTGACCATTATTCCCTACTGGAGCCTGGATTTGCTGTATGGCCTGTCGCTGTTCGTCTGTCTCTCGCTCAGCGAACAGCGCCGCCTGGTGTGCTGGCTGGCGTTGGCTTCCGTGGTGGCCTGCGTCGGTTTTTTGCTGTTTCCGTTGCGCTTCAGCTTTGTCCGGCCAGCCGTTTCCGGCTTTTCCGGCTGGCTGTTCGGGCAACTGGAGCAGTTTGATTTACCCTATAATCAGGCACCTTCGCTGCATATTATGCTTTGCTGGCTGCTGTGGCGGCATTTCAGCCGCCACTTGACCGGCCACTGGCGGCGATTATGTGCCGCGTGGTTTCTGCTGATCGCCGTTTCGGTGCTGACCACTTGGCAGCACCATTTCGTTGATATGATCGCCGGGCTGGTGGCCGGAATGCTGATTGACTGGTTGGTGCCGGAGCAGGGGGGCTGGCGCTGGCAGCGCCCGGACGCTGCCCGTAGAAGGCTGGCCGGGCGCTATCTATCTGGTGCGCTGATCTGCTCGGTAGTCGGCTGGTTTTTCCACTGGCTATGGTGGCCCGCGCTGGCGTTGTTGATTGTTACCTTAGCTTATGCCGGGCTGGGCGTTGCTGCGCTGCAGAAAGATCGGCAAGGGAAACTGTCGCCCGCCGCCTATTGGCTGCTGCTGCCCTGGCGGCTGGGAATGTTGATTTCCCGGTTACGCTACACGCGCCGTTTACCCGCGATCAGCCCACTGACCGAGGGCGTTTTCCTTGGTTTTTATCCCGGTAGCCTGCCCGCACAGCAGGCGGTGCTGGATGTGACCAGCGAGTTTCCCAGGGCGCGCCACTTAGCGGGCGTGGCTTACCACTGCGTGCCGATGCTGGATCTGGTGTGCCCAGATGACACGCAACTGCGGCAGGCGGTAACGGCGCTGGAGCAACTGCGGCAATCGCAGGGGACGGTGCTGGTTCATTGTGCGCTGGGGCTGTCGCGCAGCGCGATGGTTGCCGCAGCCTGGTTGTTAGAGCAACAGCCAGCGCTGACGGTGGCTCAGGCGGTGGCATCTATTCGCGAGAAACGGCCGCAGGTCGTTTTCACCTCTCAACATCTGGAGCGGCTGGAACAATGGCGAACCAACAGGATGGTATAAACAAACAGAGTACCTTGCAGGCGGCGTTGCTTGAGCGAAGCTTGGCCAGCTGGCATTTTTTACTGCTGATGACCGCGCCACCGCTGCTGTGGGTGATTTTTGCCGCATCGCCAGGCGCGCCGCGAGCGGTGATTGCGCTGCTGAGCGGCACGATTGCTTACGGTTGCTGGCGGCTGTGGCTGGATGCGGGTTATTTTGCGCGCTTCAGCGAGGCAGACAATCAGCGGGCGGGAGACGCATTGGCGTTGATCTGGCAGCGGGAAAAGCTGGCGCGCTTATCATTTACCGAACGGCAACAGGGCGCAGTACGTCAACTCAAGCGTACGATCCTGATAACCGCCTTGCTGTGGATGCTTTGGCCGTTGGCCTTAATGCTGTAGCAGGGCACACCGCTTAACTGGATAAATATTTTAAATAAATTTCCATATATATTAATATGTTAATTGCTCTGGCGCTGGCTTTTTCCCCAGGCCCGGTAGCAATATGGCGATTTACTCAAAGAAAGCTAGAGCAGCAGTGTTCAGCGATATTGTGCTTTGCCATCACGTAACATTTATTTTTTCACCTTATTGTCAACAGAATTTATTTCATCTTTTGATTTTTCGCTGCACACATCGATATTCTTAATCAAATTTAATTTTTTATTGATAATGTCATCAAGAATTGCCATCTTGTTTTTCGAAACAATTTGACATATATCGCTAAAAATAAATAAAAAACGATCTATATGGGCTTTTATTTTACTTAAATCGACTTATGTGTTGGTTTTTTTGTTTCTTTATAGATTTTAGATCTGAAATTTTGATGTTTGACAGATTATAAAATTGAAATATATCCTTGAAACGGTTCTGGCCTGATGATTTTCGATAGCCTGATGTTGTTGCACAGAGAGTTTATCCTCTACAGGTTTAATAAAGGAGTCTAATATGCGCTTTTTAAAAGCTTTATTTCTCATAGCCGGATTGCTGCCAGTGTTATCATCGGGAGCTGCGATAGGAGAAAATTTTGAAATTTTTAATGACTGTAGCCCCTCTTGTATAATTTCACCCAAGCCCGGTGTGAAAGTGAATACGTCATTACCCTTGCGGATATCTCCGTCACCACAAGATGAAGGGCTACTCTATTATTCAATGTTTATTCAGGATCGTTTTAATACCAGCAGTGTGAACGATATAGCAACCATAGAGGTGGGGAACTTTGCCAAGATAAAGGCAAATGCAGCTTACAGCGAAAAGACCCCTCTGGGTACAATAGATATTGAGCTGGTCACCGCCAGTGGAGTAAAAAAGTTCACCCACAAACGGCGTAGTGAGTGGTTCACTTTAAATTGGACAGTTCCTGTCGGCGAAGAGTCGCCGACGAGTATTAAATTATTTATTAACCAAATTGACGATCTGAGAAGGATTATTGAGCCTCCGATTATATACAGTATTGAACTCGATAATGAGAGCTTAGCAAACTGGCCACGGACCGGGAAAATGGCGTTCAGTGTTGCTAATCCGTCTCAGGATATTGTTATATCTTGGCCTAGTGTGAGATATGGCGATGCTCCTATGCAGCATCATCGACAGAAACGTTGGAGCGAATGGCATACGGGGTTATTGCTATGCTGGGCTCAACCATTTAATGCCATTTATAATTACGTTACCCAGAATAGATGTGAACTCAGCAATACTTGGGAAGGTGCACTGTATAAACTTGTCGCAGGTACTCCTCAGACGACAACCATGGGAACGATGAACAGTACTCCTATCGAGCATCGTATACATTTCAGTAAGGATAATGCGCTGGGAGCCCTTGCTGCACATAGAGTATGCGGGATCTCTCTGGAGTCTCTTGCTCGCAGCCGTCAACCCAGAGGCTGGGAAGAGCTTTCGGCATGTGGCTTTCGGGTTGAAAACATAGTCAGTCTATATATAGCGACCAGGCTGTCTTTTGCTAACTTCAGGTCGGTTGTGGATGATCTGTTAAATGGTCGCGTAGTCGAGTCCCAGGAGCCAGAGGCGGTAGAACTTCTGAGAAGTGAGGTGCGTGAATCTCCAGGATTAGTTTTAGAGGGGCTGGCAGATGCGGAGGCGCGTTTAAATAATTATCGTGCTAATAACCCAGGCAGTAGTGCCGAGGATGCTCAGACTGCCGATGTATTATCGCTCACGTGCCCTGCGGATAGGGAACCCTGTGATGCGCCTAGTACCAGCGGCGTGCTTGTTAACCAAGAGTATCCACCAGGTGAAATGTTCTTGGCCGAGGGTGAGCCTGTTGAGTTCACTCCAAACGGCACTCTTCACTGGAATGAGAACCGTCTGCTAGCCACTCATCAACGGCTACTGGATCAGGGCTTTGTTTTTGCGGGTTTCCATGGCACATCGCCTGAAGCCGCCAATGGTATCGTACGCGGTGGTATTCAGCATCGCGAGCAAGAAAGCCTGCTTCCTTTTTGGCCTGGATTTTATGTTTCCGGCGATCCTAGCGTTGCGCATGGCTATGCTCTCACTGCGAACGGCAGAGGCCGAGGCACCATGTTGCGCGTATATGTCCCTAGAGCCTCACTCTCCAGACTATTCCGTATAGCCCTACCATTGGATGATCCGCAAGCCGTCAGTCGAATTGGCAATTTAATAGGCCGCCCGTTGCCATTGGATTATGACTCGATTACGGGGCCGCAAACTGAAGGTGAACCTGATGAAACCATCTTGGGGTGGCGCCTTGCACTGCATGCGATAGCTATTCCTTCGATGATCTTGGGAAATGATGGCATGGGCGGGGATCCTAGCATGCCTGATTATGAAGCTAATATCAGTGAGTTACCAAACTATGTAACCGAATCCAAACAGGAGTTGTGATACCGAATGTGGTGCTAAAGATATGAGTGCCATATTCCCTGTCTTCCCTTTCTCTGAGCCGGATGCGCACCTTTCAGCGCACCCGGCCTTCTGTTTAAACGCTGAGGAATGCTTAGCTACTTCGCGCCTGCCATCCAGAACCTTCACTGACAATAGTGCGCCAGGCTGAAGCAAGCCGTTTATTCTGTGAGCTAAATTATACTTTTGCTAAAAGCCTCTTTATTTAGTGAGATAGAGAGAAAAACTTGAACTCTGTCGCGAAAAAAACATACCAATATGATTTAATGAAATGATGTTTTATTATTTTTGGTATATTGTTTTTTCTTTTGATTTTCTAAGGGTGGGTGCATAAGGAAATGGGGTGTCAATGAGGTTTCTCTGATGAGCTCATCCTCTGTAACTTGAGGTTGAGCATGTAAGCCGCTTTATTTTCATGATGCGATAATATTTCGTAGGGTGTTTTATTGTATTTAAAAATGCCCTGATGTTGCTGTGCCGTTAATTCGATTTTTAACCTTTTCCTGAATCAGCCTGGATTACGGCCAGAGCCCAAATAACGTGAATTGCCAGGGGTGTTACGGGTTCGTGGTTTGAAAGCTCGCTGAAAAGGAACTGGGTGCATTGCATTAATCATACAGGAGGTTGCATGTTTTATTCTTTACCCAAAATTCGTCTGACGCTGGGTGCCATTGTGGTGCTGAGCGGCCTGATGGTGGGATGCGATAACGCATCGAACAGTAATAACAGCTTGGGCAGCGATAACACTTCGGGCAGCAACAATGCGTCGGGCGGTGATAACACCTCGGGTGGCAATAATACCTCCGGAGGGGATAATAACTCGGGCGGTAATGCGGGCGAAAATACCCTGGTGGATCGTTCCGCCGCACCACAAAAGGTTCAGGTTCCGACACTGGCCTATGATGAAAGCAGCGTGGTGTTGGTCTGGGAAGAGCCTGAGCAGTACAGCGAGATCAAAGATTATAACGTTTACATGAACGGTCAACTGATTGGCAACGCTAATGCCAATCACGATCTGCACTCGCCGGCAAAGCCTTACATCGATAATTTTTATCAGAACATCGACAGCGATAATTGGCACACGAAAATTGGCCTGCATAACTTTACGGTGACCGGGCTAGCGCCAGCCACGGAGTACAGCTTCACCGTCCGTGCCGTTTATGCTGACGGTAAAGAGTCGGTAGACAGCGAAACCGTGAAACAGAAAACCACAGCCAAACCCTATCTGATTGATGTGAAAACCTTTGGTGCTAAAGGCGATGGCGTGACGCTGGATACTGCCGCGATCCAGAGTGCTATCGATAGCTGTACGCTGGAACGCTATTCTCAGGGCTGCAAAGTGCAGCTCAGCGAAGGAACGTATAAATCTGGTGCGTTGTTCCTGCATAGCAATATGACCTTTGAGGTGGCGGAGAATGCCGTGCTGCTGGGTTCCGCCGATGCGGCTGACTACCCGCTGGACAAGGGGTATACCCTGTATCCTTATACCGTTCCGGCACCGATGCCCAAGCGCCCGCCTTCATTGCTGAACGTACTGGAAGCGAACGATCAGGGCAGCACTCATGCGGGGACTTTTGAAAATATCCGTATCGTGGGTAAAGGCACCATTGATGGCAATGGCTGGACGCGCGGCATCAGCGCGGGTGGTGTGGATGAGATCACCGATGAAGCGGGCAATACATTACCGCAGTACCGCGCCAGTAAAGAAGACAAGGTTAACAATGACGGTATTCTAGCAAAGGCTCAGGTTGCCGTTGCTGTGGGTGAAGGCATGTCGCTGACGGAAGCGTACAAGAACCGTCGTTCCAGCCTGATGACCCTGCGTGGGGTGCGTAATCTGTACGTTGATGGCTTGACTATCCTCAACCCGGCGTTCCACGGTGTGATGGTGTTGGAATCAGAAAACGTGGTGATGAATGCCCTGTCGCACACCACGTTTGATGCCAACAACGCCGACGGCATCGAGTTTGGTAACAGCCAGAACGTGATGGTATTTAATAACTTCTTTGATACCGGCGATGACTGCGTCAACTTTGCTGCCGGCTTTGGCGCGGGCGTTCAGGAGTTTGGCCAGAAAGCGCAAAGCGGTGCCTGGATCTTCAATAACTACTTCCGCAACGGCCACGGCGCGGTGGTGGCAGGGAGCCATACTGGAGCCTGGATCGAGAAGATCCGCGCAGAAGATAACGTGATGTACCTCACCTTTGTCGGCCTGCGCATGAAGAGCCGCCCATACTATGGCGGCGGCGCGCGTGATGTGCTGTTCCGCGATAACGCAATGGTGGCGATTAACGAACAACCGTTTGTTTTCACCATTAAATACGCTTCTGATGTCAATGATACGGTGCCTGCCAGCGAGCCTGCGCAGTTCCGCGATGTGACGGTGAAGAACGTGACGATTGACGGCACCAGCAAGAAGAACAGTATCCTGGTCGATGGCATGACGGTGGCCGAGATGGAGAGCGCCTACGGCTTTGCCTTTGAGCGTGATGCATTCCACCGTGGGCTGCATTTCGACAACGTGAAGTTTAAGAATACCAAAGCCACGGATATTTCATTCCTGAGAGACAGCCAGTTCAATCAGGTGATATTCGAAAACGTGCCAGCGGCATGGAAATTTATGCAGGTACAGGATATCACCCTGAAGGATAGCGTTAACGATGATGTGGTTAGCGTTTCAGGGGCTGGTGTTATGACATTGGAAGCGGCGACCGAATAGTGAGCTATATTCCCTGCCTATTCATATAGGCAGGGAATAGGTCTTGCTCAGGTTTAGAAGTTGTATTTAACCGCCAGCATCACAGCCGTATCACTGTAGCCTTTGTTGCCCACCTGCTGGCCAACGTTACCCCACAGACTCAGTTGCTTGCTGAGTTGGCCTTCAACCCCCATTTTCAGTTCGGCAATGTTCGCTGCACCCTCCTGTTTCACGCTGATGCCATCCATCGTCGTACCGAAGTCCTGAGTATTATGTACCCAGTTGGCTTCGATAAACGGCTGGAATACCCGGTCTTTGCCTTTATCCTGATCGGCGTAGCCATTGATAAAGGCTTTCACGCCCAGACGGGTCTGGATGTTATTATTTCCTTCCCCCGCGATACGGGTCCCGTTGGTTTCTTTATGGTCATCGGCTTTCACCCCCATCCAGGTCAGCTGCGCTTTTGGCTGGATAAAGTAACTGGCATTCTGCGCGGCATTTTCACCGAGCTTAAAGGTATAACCGCTCTCAACTGACGCGGTGACCCCTTTGGATTTGTACTCTTCGCTCGCCAAACCCTGCCCATCCACGCTGTTATTGAACCAGCTATACTGCATCCAGCCGTCCACATACAGGCCTGACTTGTCGGCAGCATTGGCATACCAGGTGCCGTATGCACCCACGCTGTAGCCATCCACCGCGCCTTTGGCATCGTGACCGGACACCTGCGAAACGGTATTACTCTTGCTGTTACCATAACCGGCCATCAACCCCAGGTGGAAACGGTCCAGCCCATCATGGCTCCATTGGGCGATATCCCCACCCAGTTGCACCACATAACGGTTGGCTTGCGTCTTCAGTTGGCCACGCTCGTCACGAGAACGGTTATGGCCTCCTTCGTTACGCAGCCACAGGCTGGTAACCTTCTGTTCGCCGGTCAGCACATCAGTGTACTGGGTTTCCCCCAGGCGATCGTGCAGGCGGGTGACGAACATGTTATTGGCCGCCGCCAGGTTGGCACTGTAAGCACCGGCTTCCGGGCGTTCCGTCGGTTCCTCAGTAGCGTCATTGCTCCGGTTATTCGTGTCACTGGTCAGATACCAGTTCCCGGTCTGCCCAGCCTCGGTGCCACGGCCCAGGGTATAATCATACGCCCCGGCGGCAATACGCCCGCTCTGGACAAATTGCCCGTCCGACTGCCCGCCTACAGAAATGACTTCAATGCCATTTAAGGTCTGGGCACCGCTGCCACCGGCATTATTGATCTGCACATGGGTGGTGCCGGAGGTATTGCCTGCGACCACCAGTTTATCGGTCAGTGAATTGTCATCGCCCAACTGCGTGTTCATCACCAGCAGGCCATTGTTGCCCACATAGTTACCGTTTACCGTCAGGGTTTTGACATCGCTGGCCGTGGGGGCCACAAAGGCTACCGTGCCGCCGTTAGACAGATTATCCACCTGCGAGTTAGCGGTCATGTTCCAGCGGCTGGTGGTATCAACAGCAACACTGGTCGGGTCAATCCAGCCTGTGAGGCTGGCCCTGTTGAGCAAGCTCAGTTGCGTGCCGCTCTGGCCCACCACATTGCTGATCAACTGTGCTCCTCCCTGGCTGCCATCCAGGACCAGAGTACCTTCATCAAGCTGGGTGTGTCCGGTATAGGCGGTTTGGCCAGATAAGGTCAAACTGGCATTGCCGTTCTTGATCAGACCGCCGTTGCTGGCATCGAAATCACCCGCAAACGTGGTGTCAGTGCTATTGGTAACGGTAATCGTCTTGCCAGCCAGCAACAATTGGCTGCCACTGACGCCGGACAGATTTTGCACGCCTGCCCCGGCGCCACTGACTTCGGCTATGCTCAGCGTGGCCCCGCTTTGGCTGAGGCTGGTCGATGAACTTGTCGCAATATCGGCATCACCGCTCAAGGCCAGCGTACCGCTCTCGATCGTGGTGCTGCCGGTGTAGGTATTGGCTGCTGACAACACCAGCAAGCCGTCACCCTTCTTGATGAGGCTCTTGCCATCCCAGCCACTGGTGAAGGGGCCGGTCTGGTCACCGAGGGCAACATCGATGTCAAACGCGGTATTCGTCGCCATGGTGAAGGTGCCGGTACCATCAGCCACACCCCCTTCGAGCCAGGCCAGTTGGAAGCCCAGGTTGTAGTCCAGAGTGTTGGAAATATGGCCGTTGTACAGCAGGTAGTCCAACCCGCTGGGGGTCAGTGGGTTATTGTCAAAGCCACCGTCGATGCCGCCTGTGGTACGCAACATCGTATATTCAGTGTCGTTGAGAATGTCACTGGCCTTAACCGGTGCCTCACTGTCGCTGAACCCCCTAATCACCAGCGTCCCGCCGAGCATCGCGCTTTGCGCGACAATGTCAGGCGAGGAACCCAGGGTGACGCTGAGTATGGCGTTAGCCGCCTGCGTAAAGATACCACCCACGTTCAGCGTGGAGTTGATCTGGCCGATGTCGGTGGTGGCACCGGCCTCGGTGTTGTAGTTGCCGCTGACGGTGAGGGGCTGGTTTTGCAGGAGTTGCAACGTCCCCTGCGCCACGGTGACGCTCCCTTGGCTGGAAGCGCTGCCGCCGGTGAGGCTCAGTATCCCACTGCCTTGCTTGGTCAGGTTACCGGTGCCTGAGAGAGAACCGCTATAGGCGAAGTCGTTATTGTGGTTGAACACCAGGGCTGCGTTGTTGGCGATGTCACTGACGATGCCCCCGGTGGTAACGCCATTGCCGATCTGCAGCGTGCCGCCGTTGACCGTGGTTGGGCCGCTGTAGGTGTTGTTGCCGGTGAGGGTTAAGGTGCTTGCGCCACTCTTGACCAAGCTGCCGGTGCCACTGATAACGCCGTCGAAGGTGGTATCGGCGGTGCTATTGGCCGCTAGTGCTGCTCCGCCGGTGGCCACGCTGCCAGCCCCAGAGAGGTTGTCAACGGTCTGGCTGAAGCCGTTGAGATCCAGCGTGGCTCCGTTGGAAACCGTCACTGCACCGCTGCTGGCTAAGGTGTTAACGGCACCGGTGCGCAGCGTGCCCGCGTTGATCAGCGTATCGCCGGTATAGGTGTTGGCTGCCGACAGTTCGAGTGTGCCAAGGCCGTTCTTGGTGAGGGTAGTTCCGTCCCAGTTACTGGTGAATGGGCCCACCTGATTGGCTAATGCCACGTCGACGTTGAACCGATCGGCGGCCCCGGCGAGCGTAAAGACGCCATTGCCCAGCGCGCTGCCAGCCTGCCAGGTGAGACCAAAGTTTAAGTTGTAATCCTGCGTATTGGCCGTGAGTTGGCTGACCTGGAGGTAGTCCAGCGTGTTGCCACCTAAGGTCACGGCGGCAAAGTTGCCCGTGATACCGCCCGGGGCTGAGGTGTGAATGATGTTGAAAGGCGTACCGCTCAGAGCGCTGGCCGTGTTGGGGACGCTGAGGCCGGTGATATTGAGCGTGCCATTCAGGCTGGCGCTGTTGGCGTTGATAATGGGCTGTGCGCTACCGATCGCAACATTGAGCGTGCTGTTGGCCGCTTGTGTGAAGATACCGTTCACGTTCAATGTGGAGTTAACGGCGATCTGGGTGGTAGCGCCAGACTGGGTAGCGTAGTCGAGCGTGTTGGTAAAGGCACCGGTCTGGGCCAGGTTCAGCGTGCCTGCCACGACGTTGGTGTTGCCGACGGATGAGCCGGCACCGCTGAGGGTGGTGGTGGCGGTGCCCGACTTGAGCAGTGACAGAGTGCCACCCAGGGTGCCCGCGTAGAGCGAATCGGCGGTGCTGTTGAGGGCGAGAATCTCGCCAGCGCCTGTCCCTGTGATGGACGAACCGGCCACACCACTGAGATTGCCAATGTTCATGAAGGTATTTGCACCGTTTACGGTGACTTGGGAGGTCGCGCTGGTCAGTGCCACAAATGACGTTGGCGCATTCCAGTTGGCATTCACCTGGACCAGCGAATTAGCGCCCACATTCACGCCGCTGATCGAGTCCAGTCCGTTAGCAACCTGATTGTTCAGCATTGATGAAGAGAGCGTGACGGAGCCTGTACCTAACGCATTTACGGCATTAGCGTACAGAGTGCCCCTGGCATCACCGGTGGCTGCAGCCCCCGTCGACGTGATATTCCAATTGCCGGTGTAAGTATTATTGGCACTGCTGATGCGGAGATATTTTCTATTGAAAGTTCCGGTAACGGCCATCGTCGCGTTGATGTTGGCACTGCCACTCAGCGCTGCGGTGGGGGCTAAGGTCAAACCGTTGCTATAGGTGCCTCCAGTCGGGGTGATTGATACGCTGCCAGGACCTGCAAGCGTCAACCCTGTTGTCAGCGTGCGATCTGTATTCCCGACATTGAGCATCGACAACGCCAGCGTGCCACCGCTGTTGATGGTGAGCCCGGGAATGCTGTAGCTTACATTACCTGTCGTGCTGTTGTTGTTGCCGACCAGAGCTAAAGTTCCTCCAGCCTGCACGGTGAGCGAGCCGCCGTCGAAAGCGTAGCTGAAAGTACCAAAGGGGGCGGGTGGGCTGTTAACCACGCGGCCACTACCGATCAGGTAATCAAAAGACGAATTGGGCGCGGCTCCATCGCTCCATACGGTGGTTGCATCCCACTGACCATTGGACACTGCAGTGACCGTCTGCGCATGTATGGGCAACGCTAAAAGCGCCAGGGAAACGGCGGAGTAAATGGGGGAAAAGCGAAAGCGCGGAGGGTTATCCTCCGCGGGTTGCTTGCGATGAGTATTTGCAGGATTATTCTTAGATGTATCCACGTGCGTTGTCCTTTAAGGGCTGTTGACGTTTTGGTTTTATAGGGTAAAAGACAAGAACAGATTCGTATTGCGGCATAACCACCGCGCCAAATGACTCTGCAATGCTCCAACCAATGCTCAATGGCAAACATTGGTCGGAGTGGGGCAGGGCCATTTCGCAAGAAAAATTTAGCGCTAGAAGAATGGCTGTCTTATGGTGGGAATGGGGTTGTGATAAGACCGCTCTAACTCAATCTGTTGCGTCTTATCCAAGCCAGTCAAGCCACTCATCTTATCTGCCTCGCTTTTGCCGTGCCTTTAACCAACCCTTGGTTTTTTCCAGCGCCAGCCTTGAACGCCCCGGCAACAACGGCATCAGTTTGGGAGTGCATACATTTCCTGATCAACTCATGGCCCAATCTGCTTTTACCCTATTTTGAGTGTAGTAGGTCAACCTTAACTGACAAGCACCAGGCCTTTAGCCAATAACGCCAAGCTCGATCAAACCTCTTTTCTGCCCAGATACCGCTCTTTCATCAGCGACAAGGCAATCGCCACGTCAAGCACCGGTGAAGGCGGCAGATAATTGGCTTTGCCGAGTTCCAACATCGCGCCGATCAGCGGGTTATCATGGCCCAAGGCGTAATCTGCCAGCAGCGTTCCGGCGATGGTTTGCTTAGAGACCCCCGCGCCGTTACAGCCACCTGCGGTATAAATTCCAGGCTTTAGCTCCCCCCAAACCGGGGCACCGTTGCGGGTGACGCTGATGGTGCCGGACCAGGTGCGGGTGATCGGCACATCCTTCAGCTGCGGGTAGATCTTATTGAATATGCGCTGGTGTAACCGGGTGGCGTGATAAGTCTGTGCGGCAGTGATTCTGCCATTTAAGGCCGGAGTCACATGCTGGCGGATTAAGAAGCGGTGATCCTGGGTATAGCGCAACGTTGCCCCGGCAATGGCATTAACCGGGGTCAACCCCCAACTGCTCATCTCTGGGAGTTTTTGCCGCTGTTCTGCGCTTAACGGGGCGGTGATGCTGGCAAAGGTTGCCATCGCCGCTTGCTGGCTGGTGACGGGGGCGAGCTCTCTGGAAAGGGCGTTGGTCGCCAGCATGACCTTGGCGGTTTTAATCGTGCCATAAGGGGTAATGACCTGAGCCACCTTGCCAGGGCGGATCTGCATAACCGGCGTGTGGTTATAGACGCTCACATTGTTCGGTAAATGCTCGGCTAAGCCAGTAATCAGGCTGGCGGGATTGACCAGAATCGCGCTCGGGGTATAGATGCCTTTATGGTAAAAGCGGCTGCCTAATTTCTGATAGAGCGCGTCTTGATCGAGAACGTGGTACGGTTCGTTCATCACATCCAGGTTGTCCGTATATTCCTTCAGCACGCGCTCATTGCGGGTATCGACCTGGCAATGATATTTCCCGACGTTTTCCCATTCACAGTCAATGCCCTGTTGCTCAATCACGGTAGCTAATTGAGCGATGCCGGCCTGCAGCAAATCACGGTAAGACTGCGCCTTTTTGAGTTCCGCCGTTGAACTGCCGATGTTATGCGGCAACCCGATAATAAACCCGGAGTTTCTGGCAGACGAGCTTTCTGCCGCACAGGCTGCGTCGACGACGATGATCTTCAGGTGCGGCGCATGGGTTGCCAACCGTCTGGCGAAGGAAATACCGGCAAATCCTGAGCCTACTACCACCCAATCCGCCTCGGTATCGCCGATCAGCACCGGGTAGGCGGTGGGTAACCGATCGTCTTTTAACCAGCCGTTCTGGTTCTGATTTAACGGCACTGATGCGTATTTCAAACTCGTTATCCTTTTTAAGATTCTGGTCCGCTCCTGACACCAACGCATCAAGATCGTATTGATACCACGTCAGCCATGATACATGGAGCGATGCTCCCACTCACCTGCCTTGGCTGTCATTGACTGGGGTCAATCAGAATAAAGGAGAAAACCAGGCTTATTGGCTGCTTTCGGTCCCTCCAGCCTGAATTTTTCTTGCTCAAAAAAATCGCGTATTTTAATTGACTGACCGTCAGTCATTATGTATTGTGTGGATATTATCTACTACAACATAGGAAGGGTTATGGCTCGTACAGTGAAAAAACCAGAGGTGCGTCGTGCAGAAATTCTGCAGGCAGCAGGTAACTTGTTTCAGAGTCAGGGGTATGAAACCACCTCTGTCGATGAGATTGTCCGCGCGGCTGGCATCGCCAAGGGCACGTTCTATTACTATTTTAAATCGAAGGAGGAGATACTTGAGGCGCTGGCGCAGCAGATGTGTGCCGATATTACCGCCCAATCACAGCTTATCGCTGACAATCCACATCTAGGGGCGATTGAAAAATTCTGCGCCATCATTGCAGCGCAGAATCAAACGGTAGACCAGGGGCAGTCGCTGGTCGAGGACTTGCATCGGCCAGAGAATCGCGCGCTGCATGAACGCAGTAATATTGAAACGGTATTGGTCTTTGGGCCGGTGTTGGCTGCGGTGGTAGAGCAAGGCAATCGAGAGGGGGTTTTTCAGGTCGCCGATCCGTTATCCACCGTTCAGTTTATTTTGGCTGGTTCACTGTCTTTGTTTGGCCATCAAACTTTTAATTGGACGCCGGAAGAGGAAGCCGCGCGTATGCAAGCCATGTTACTGCTGATCGAACGGGCGTTTGGCGCAGCTCCTGGCTCTTTTGCCCAAGTATTGGGTGCCAGCATTCAGGGGCAGGGGTGAGGTATGGCTAATCTTTCCCATACCCTTAGTTATTCCCCACTGCGATTTTTTGGCTTGGTGTTTGGCATATCGTGGCTACCATGGATGGTAGCCGCTTATATCAGCCATTTACCTGATGAGCAGCCACTGACCATCACGCTGGCTTTGGCTGGGCTGTTCGGCCCGGCCGTCGCTGCGGGGATTATGCTCCGCCCCGGAACTGGCAGCAGGCTATGGCAGGATTTCCGTAAGCGGTTGTTTTCTTTGGCTGGAGTAACGCCAGGGCGCTTGTTAATAATGTTCGGCTTGATCTTGATCCCGTTGGTGATCGCCACCTGGCTGTCGGTGCGCATGGGGCAGAGCGCCGCCCAGTTCGCTGTTTCCAGCGGGTTTTTGCCGATGTTGCCACTGGCGCTGATTGCGGCGCTGTTAGAGGAGTTGGGTTGGCGCGGCTATGGTGTGGATAGTTTGAGAAGCGTCTGGAGAATGTTATTACCGGTGACGCTGGTATTCAGCGGTTTATGGGCACTCTGGCATTTGCCCTTATTCTTTATTCAAGGCACCTATCAGCATCAATTATGGCAGGCAGGTGGCATATACGTTGCCAACTTCTTTATCAGCATCTTTCCTGCCAGCGTAATGGCTAACTGGTTTTATTACCGCTGTCAGCGCAGTATTCCAGCCGCTGTCCTATTTCACTTTACATTGGTGATGGCGGCGGAGTTATTACAGATAGCGCCTTTAACCAAATGTATCTGGAGCGCAATATTATTTCTGATCGCAGCCTTGTTAATTGCCATTGAGCAGGATTTTTTCTGTAAAGAATAATACGTGCCATTTTATTTCAGCAGTAGTTATACCTGTCATACTTCAAGTTGCATGTGCGTCGCCGCCTTCCTGTAACTCGAATTATTTTTGGGTATACAACAATATTACTCTCTTTTTAGAAAGGCGCTTTTCAGCGCTGACGGCAAACTTTTAACTAAAATACGCTGGGAGCTTTATTATGACTCATTCTACTTATTACTCTACTCGTACATCAATACTGTCAATAGGGGCGTTTTCACTGATAACTTTGTTATTTTCTGGCGGTGCTCAAGCTGGAAAATGGTCCGTAGGTGCAGGCGTTGCGGCAGAACAATTAGCCTATCTGGATTATGATAGGCAATTTATGCCAATACCCATCGTTACTTATCAAGGAGAGCAGTTTTTTATTAGCGGCCAAGGGGCAGGGATTAATATCATTAATACCGACACCCACGGCTTGAGCTTTAATGTTGATTACTCACCGTTAAGCTTTAAACCTTCCGACAGCCGTGTTCCAGCGATGAAAAAGCTGGATAAGCGGCGCGCTACCGCCATGGCTGGCATGGGATATCAATATAATGCCGCTTGGGGCACCGTCAGCGGTAAAGCAGTGACAGATGTTCTTGGCTATAGCAACGGGGTGCTGGTTGACGTTGGCTATCAATATGCCTTCCAATTTGGCCAACTTCAGCTGGTGCCTGGCGTGGGTATGCAGTGGCAAAGTCGTTCTTTCAATGATTATTACTTTGGTGTCAGCAAGCAGGAATCACAGCGCAGCGGGATCGCGGCATACCGTGCTCAAAGTGGCGTATCTTCTTATCTTTCTCTCGCCAGTTATTATGCGCTTAACGACAGTTGGCAGCTGTTCCTGATGGGTAATTATGAGCAAGTGAGTGACACAGTGAAAGATAGCCCAATGGTTTGGCGGGATTATAGCGTCACTGTCGCTACCGGGTTTTTATATAAATTTTAATAGGCAGTGAATCGGATTTAAACGGGAATATACCCGTTATGCAACTTGAAGTTATTTACAATGTTTGCTTAATAAAAAGCGTCCAACGGCTTATTATTTAATTGGCTGAATATGACGTCTATACTTTGCATAACACAGGCCGTAGCATGCCTTTTATTGTGTGATAATAAATTGATAATATTGAATTAAAATGAATGTCTATTTTATTCTGCTGTTTTATGCGGATTCGCGAAATTTTTAGAGCCGTGCTAACGCGCGGCTTTTTTATTTTTAGCGCTAAGCGTTCGCAGAATGAACAAAGAAACCCTCATCGGTGCATCACGCTTCTGCCACCGCTCAGGGTTTGAGAAAAGCATGAAGCGAGGCTACGCTAACTGATATCCAGAAGGAGTTTTCCTCGGTGACATGCAAACCTATTGTGGTGTGGGTCAATATAGTCTTACAACTGCTATTGCCGTTGAGCCTATCTTTTTACCCTGCAATAGCCAACATGCTGACTCCTGCGCCAGATACGGCCCCGGCAGAGCCGCTTGAAACCGTGCCCTATACTCTGGCACCGGGTGAAACCGTCTCCCAGGTGGCGAAAAAATACCATCTTATGGTCGGTGAGTTAAAAAAAGTCAATCAGTTCCGTGCGTTCTCGAAACCCTTCGAACAATTAGCCAGCGGCGATGAAATTGATATTCCGCACACGGCCTCGCTGCCGTTGACAAGCCATCATGAAGACACACAAGCGGCACCGGCTCCGCACTATCAAGAACGGTTAGCCCATAACCTGCTAAAAGGTGCCACGTTACTGGCAGACGACAACACGCCGCTGGCCGCCGCCGGTATGGCGCGTTCTATGGTGGTGGGGGAAGCCAACGACGCGGTGCAGCATTGGCTGAGCCAGTTTGGTACCGCACGTGTCCAGCTTAGCGTGAATGATCGCCTTGGTCTTGAAGGCAGCTCATTCGATATGCTGGTGTCGCTTTATGATGATCAGCAATCGTTGTTATTCAGCCAATTTGGCCTGCGTAATAAAGACAGCCGCAATACCGTCAATCTCGGCGCGGGCATCCGTACCCTGCAGGATAACTGGATGTACGGCGCTAACGCTTTTTTTGATCGTGATATGACGGGCAAGAATAGCCGTATTGGGTTGGGTGCCGAAGCCTGGACAGATTACCTCAAACTATCGGCTAACAGTTATTTACGCCTGACGGGCTGGCATCAGTCCCGTGACTTTGCTGATTACAATGAACGCCCGGCCAACGGTTACGATCTGCGGGTCGATGCCTATTTACCTGCTTACCCCCAGTTCGGCGGCAACTTGATGTATGAACAGTATTGGGGCAATGAGGTGGCGTTATTTGGCAAAGACGACAGGCAGAAAAACCCTTATGCGTTCACCATGGGGATCAATTACACGCCGATCCCACTGATCACTCTCGCAGTAGAGCAACGCGCCGGTAAAGGGGGCAGAAACGACACCAATCTCAGCGTCCAACTGAATTACCATCTCGGAGAACCCTGGCAGACACAAATTGATCCCTCGGCGGTGGCAGCCAGCCGCACCTTGGCCGGTAGCCGTTATGATCTGGTGGAGCGTAACAACGATATTGTGCTGGAGTATCAGAAGCAGGAGCTTATCCAACTGGCATTGCCGGATCAGATGACCGGCAGCGCATTCGAAGTGATCAAAGTAGATGCGCAGGTGGCGGCGAAATATGGGCTGAAGCGCATCGACTGGGATACCGCCGCATTAGTGGCGGCCGGTGGCGTCGTGACGCAAACCTCTTCACACAGTATCTCGATAAAGCTGCCGCCTTATACGGCTGGCAGTAACGTTTATACGCTGGGGGCAGTGGCTTACGATAATCAAGGAAATGCCTCCAACCCGAGCAGCACGCAGATTACCGTCACGCCACAAGTGGTCAGCAAATACAATTCTACCCTAGAGGTCTCCCCGGCTGACATATCTGCGGATGGCGTTTCCACCAGCCTGATTACCCTGAATTTAAACGACGTGAATAACCTGCCGGTGCAGGGAATGGCCGATCGGCTGACGCTGGATGTGCACTTTACGCCAAACATCGCGGCCGGCCTGCCCTTGAGCCACCCGCTGTTGAGTGCGGTGACAGAAACCGCGCCAGGGGTTTATAGCGCGTAGCTAACCGCAGGGCTGACTCAAGGCGAGGCCATTATTGCGCCAACTATTAACAATATCTCTCTGGCATCGGCTAAAGTTACTTTAACTGAGAGCAATCATGCACCGATCGTGGATAACTTTTCTTTCCGCGTTGAGCCTGCGGAGATTGTTGCTGATGGGGTACAGACCAGCACGCTGAGCTTTAGCGTGCTGGACAATCGCCATCAGCCGATTACTGGATTAAAGGTGGCCTTTGCGGTGAGCGACGGGCCAGAAGTGACCCTGAGCCCGGTCACGGAAGATAACGGCGTATATAGCGCGACGCTGAGCGGGGTTGTCGCCGGTAACGTAACGGTGGCCCCGACGATCAATGGCGATGCTGTAGCGGTGGATGGATACCCAATCACGCTCATTGCCGATCACAGCACCGCCACTATTGATCTGACGGTGGTGAGCGATGATGCGCTCGCCGACGGCATTGACGTCAATAAAATCGAAGCGCATGTGACGGATCAACACGGCAACCCTCTCGAAGCCGTGCCCGTCGAGTTCCATGCCGATAACGGTGCCACGGTGATACCGCCGGAAGGCATTACGGATGCTGAAGGCTTGATAACGGTGAAACTGGCTAATATCAATCCAGGCGTGACCACGGTGACCGCCATCAGCGGCGGACATGAGCAACGTGTGGAAATCGCTTTTGTGCCGGAAACACCGGAGAAATTGTTGATATATCGCAATGGCGTTGAATTGACTGAGCATCCCGTCGTCGGGGATACCCTGGTGGCGGTGGCGATGTGTTCCATTGCCTTATGTAACGGGGCATCAGTTAATTATCAGTGGGAAGTTGAGTCCGCGGTCGGCTCAGGGGTGTTTATCGCAATCCCCGGTGCCACTTCAGAAGCACTGACGGTGACAGCGGATTTACAGAAACGGGCTATCAGAGTGGTGTCGCATTAACGCTGAATGCTCATCAGTTAAGGCTAACCAGTTCCCTCTCCCTTGGGGAGAGGGTTAGGGTGAGGGGACAATCACCGCACGACTTGCCCCTCACCCCGGCCCTCTCCCACAGGGAGAGGGGGCGATGCCTTTTATCACCCTTCCGTGCCGTTGTGGAAGGCTGTTTAAGCATTGATTTTGAGTGCGGTTAGAGGAAAGAAAACGATGAAGCATAAACTAGGTTCTCTGCTATCGGGGATGTTGCTCAGTATGCTGATTGTTGGATCGGCATGGTCGGCTATCACCTCCACGCCAACCTCTACCGTCAGAGGGCGCGCCCCGGTGGTGACGCAAAGCACTATCGTTTCAGACAATGCCAGCGGTAATGGGCTGATCGATATCGGGGATACCTTAAGTATCGGTACGCCAGGCACCTTCAGTGATGAGGACGGTGACATTGCGATCCCGCAAACTTATCAATGGCAGGCCGATGGGGCAGATATTCCGGGGGCTACCGGCAATACCTATACCATTGTGGCCGGTGACTTAGGCAAAACCATTACGGTGTTAGTGACACCGCATACCGATCCGGCGATTACCGATCCGGCCGAAGGTATTGCCGTTGCCTCTAATGCCCTGACGGTCATCGCCGGTGGCACCGTGACGGGCGTGACGGTGAGCGGTGAAGTGGGTGGCTATCCACAAGTTGATACGCCGCTGACGGCGACCGCAACCTGTGCGGGCGGCACCTGTACCGGTGTGACCTACCAGTGGCAGATCGAAACTGGCGTCGGCACCAATACCTTCACCGACATCAGTGGCGCAACCAGCAGCACCTATACGCCAGCACGGACCGATCAGCGCTTGAGAGTCCAGGTCGTGGTGGGCAACGCAGCGGCTCAGTAAGCAAGAGTCAGCTCAGGCAGGCTTGATGTGATGTCACGCCTGCCGATTTCACTTATCAGTATGATGGATACGCTGGATGCTGCGCCGTAACGATATCTTCACGGGGTTGTTATGCGGGATATTACTGGCTCTGACTGCCGTCATGAGCCATGCGGCGCAGGCTGTCCAGCAATCCACCACGCCCGTTCATGGGCGAGCGCCGACGACGACGCTCTCGGTAAACAACACCCAACCGCAGGTTGGGGACGTTATTACGGTGACCTCTGCTTTCAACGACGCAGATGGTGATGCCGAACAGGGAACAACCTATCAGTGGACGCTGGACGGTACCGCGATCGGCGGGGCGACCAGCCCAAGTTATACCCTGGAACTCAGCGATATTCTGGCGGGCAGTGAACTGAATGTGATCGTCACCCCGCAGACCGATCCCAATATCACCGTGCCCAGCGAAGGGGTACCGGCTCAGTTGGCGAATCCGATCAATCTCCGATGGCAGCGCACCATTGCCAGCCTGACGTGGGTTGAATCCCCCCTGGGCGTGGTGGCCGATGGGCAGGCGGTGAATACCGTGCGTGCCAGCGTGCAGTATCTGGACGGCACACCCGCCGTGGGGGCCACCGTGCTGTTCGATGCCGATAATAGAGGCGCGATCTCCGCCACGGCACAAACGGGAGTCGATGGTGTGGCAACGGCTTACGTCACTAATGCGATCGCGGGTACCACACAGGTGACGGCCAGTATTGATAGTGACAGCAAGTCTATTGATACGCTGTTTGTGGCTGGCCCTGTCCATGTTGTTGATGCGGAAGTGACCCAGAACAACGCGCTGGCCAACGGCGTTGATGATAACAATGTGCTGGTCAGCGTAGAGGATAGCCAGGGCAATAGCGTGGTGGGGGAAACCATGACGTTCACCGCCACCAACGGCGTGACGCTGAGCACCACCAGCGCTCAAACCGACAGCGACGGCGAAGTGACGCTCGCATTGACCAGTGAATCGGCGGTGAGCAGTGAGATAACGGCCACCGCCAGCAACGGTGTTTCCTCGACGGTGACCGTTGAATTTTCCGAAGAACTGAAGATGACGCAGATCCTGGTCAATGGCGCGTCTTTCTCGGTTGATGATGGGTTCCCAAGGACAGGGTTTGTTGGCGCGACATTCCAACTGGTGATCGGCGAAACCCCGGCGGGTAACAGCGCTTATAACTGGAGCTCCAACCAGAGCTGGGTTAGCGTCGATGGCAGCGGCAACGTCAGATTCAATCAGGAACCGACATCGGGTAATAACAGCGTTACCGTGACGGCGGCGAACCCAGACAATGGCACCACATTAACCTACCCGTTCACCGTGAATCGCTGGTTTAGAAATAATAATTTCAACATTATGACATACGGTGATGCGGCCTCTTGGTGCAGTTCTCAAGGCGGCGGCTACGCCGTTCCGGGGTATGGCCAGATGACCGATAGAACCCCGGCGAGCCAGACCGGTGCCAACCGGGATGCCGACGGTAGACTGTGGAATGAATGGGGCACGATGAACAGTTATTCTAACGGCTGGTTCGCCGGTAACTATTGGGTGACTGAACTGGTCAGCGGTGGTAACGCCCGGCATTACGTTTATCTTGGGAATGGCAGTTTGTTCGATTTCCCGCTGGATGGCGCAACCTATGTCACCTGTTCAACAGCGCTTTAAGCCCGTGCCTGCAAAGCTACGCTGGCTCTTCTAATACAGCGCTCTGGTCTGCCACCAGTTCGAGCATTTGCGCCAAACCGGGGCTGTGATTTTCTTTGTGCCAGGACATTAAGAGTTCGATCTGCGGTGCATCCGCCGGTAATGGCCGGAATACCACGCTTGAGGACTGAAAATGGCAGACATAGCGCGGCACAATAGACATGCCCAGCCCCATGCCTACCAGATTCATGGTCACCAGAATATTGGTGGCGGCCTGCACGGTATTCGGCTTGCTGTGGTGTTGCGCCAGATAATTTTCCACCATCAGATACAGCGCGCCAGAGTGCGCCGGATCGGTGCTGATAAAGTTTTCGCCATCAAGATGCTGCGGGGTGAGCAGCGGCTCTTGGCTTAATGGATGATTGACGTGCATCACCACCATCAGCGGTTCATGATACACCACCCGATAATTCAACTGGTTACTGACAATCGGCCGCCGCATAAAGCCGACATCAATTTCCCCTTTCAATAACTTCTCTTCCTGCTGGGTGGTGATGAGACTGACCAACTCGATACAGGAAGCGGGGAGCCGCTGGCGCAACTGCGGCAGAACCTCGGGCAGGATATTCACTTCGGCACAGGGAACAAAGCCGATGGTCAACCGTGCCTGTTCCTCCATCGCCTTGCGTGCCAACTGCTTGGCCTGTTCAGAGAGGTCAAGAATGGTGATCGCCTGCGGGAGAAAAACCTCGCCCGCGCGGGTCAGCGAAACCTGGCGATTATTGCGGGCCAATAACGGTACACCGATGCACTGTTCAAGATCTTTGATCTGGCTGCTCAGTGAAGGCTGCGACGTGTGCAGTTTTTCTGCTGCCCGTGTGAAATTAAGTTCTTCCGCTACCGCGACAAAATAACGTAAGTGTCTTAGCTCCATACTTTTTCCTCCCATCATAGAAAAAATGTCTAGTACGGTAGATTTTTACTATTTCACAAAATAGCAACTGGAAAGCAACATCCTTTGCGCAACCCCTACGAAGGTCAATACATCTCTTGGATGAGGATTAAATAATATGACCACGAGCGCAAAATTAGACATCTACAGCTTGATCGACGCTAAAAACGGGCAAGTTACGCCACGTATCTATACCGATCCGGACATTTACCAACTGGAACTGGAGCGGATTTTTGGCCGTTGCTGGCTGTTTCTGGCCCATGAAAGCCAGATCCCAAAACCAGGAGACTTTTTCAACACCTACATGGGTGAAGACGCGGTGGTGGTTATTCGTCAGAAAGACGGCTCCATCAAAGCGTTTCTCAACCAGTGTCGGCACCGCGCAATGCGCGTCAGCTATGCCGATAGCGGCAACACCCGCGCTTTTACCTGCCCTTATCACGGTTGGTCGTATGGCATTGATGGCGAACTGGTTGAAGTGCCATTGGAGCCGCGCGCCTATCCACAAGGGCTGTGCAAATCACACTGGGGGCTGAAAGAGGTGCCCGGTGTGGAATCGTACAAAGGCCTGATTTTCGGCAACTGGGACACCAGCGCTCCTGCGCTGACCGAGTACCTGGGCGATATGGCCTGGTATCTTGATGGCCTGCTGGATCGCCGCGAAGGCGGCACCGAAATTGTCGGCGGTGTACAGAAGTGGGTGATTAACTGTAACTGGAAATTCCCTGCGGAACAATTCGCCAGCGATCAGTACCACGCTCTGTTCAGCCACGTCTCTGCGGTGCAGGTGTTAGGCGGCATGGCGGATGGCAGTGACAAAAAGCTCGGTGACGATCAGACCCCGCGCCCGGTTTGGGAAACCGCCAAAGACGCGGTGCAGTTTGGCCAGGATGGCCACGGCTGCGGTTTCTTCTTCACCGAACAACCGGATGCCAACGTGTGGGTCGATGGTGAAGTCTCGCGTTACTACCGCGAAAGCTATGCCGAAGCGGAGCAGCGTTTGGGCAAGATCCGTGCGCTGCGTTTAGCCGGGCATAACAATATTTTTCCGACCCTTTCCTGGCTTAACGGCACCGCGACGTTGCGCGTCTGGCACCCACGCGGGCCGGATCAGGTAGAGGTCTGGGCATTCTGTATCGCCGATAAGGCCGCATCTGCCGAGACCAAAGCCGCGTTTGAAAACAGCGCCACGCGAGCCTTCGGCCCTGCCGGTTTCCTGGAGCAGGATGATTCAGAAAACTGGTGCGAGATCCAGAAACTGCTCAAAGGCCACCAGGCCCGTAATAACCCACTGTGCCTGGAGATGGGGCTCAATCAGGAAAAACGCCGTAAAGACGGCATTCCCGGTATCACCAACTACATCTTTTCAGAAACCGCCGCGCGCGGTATGTACCAGCGCTGGGCGGATCTACTGAGCAGCGACACCTGGAAAGAAGTGCAAGAGAAAACCGCTGCATATCAACAGGAGGTGATGAAATGAGTATGTCCGTCTCTTTTGAGCTCCATCATCAAATCAGCCAATTTCTCTATTACGAAGCTGCGCTGCTGGACGATTGGGAATTCCGTTCTTGGTTGGATCTGCTGGATGACGATCTGCGTTACACCATGCGCACCACCGTCAATACCCAGACTCGCGATCGGCGCAAAGGGGCGCAGCCGCCGACCACCTGGATTTTCAACGACACCAAATCGCAGCTGGAACGCCGGGTTGCGCGCCTGGAAACCGGCATGGCCTGGGCCGAAGAGCCGCCGTCGCGCACGCGCCACTTGGTCAGTAACTGCGTGGTGACTGAAACAGAACAACCCGATGTGTTCTCCGTGCGGGTGAACTATCTGCTGTACCGGGCGCAAAAAGAGCGTGACGAGACCATTTACGTCGGTACCCGTACCGATCTGTTACGGCGCCGTTCAACTTCGGCGGGCTGGGGGCTGTGTGGGCGTGAAATCATTCTCGATCAGGCCGTGATTACCTCCCACAACCTGAGTGTACTGTTCTGATGAAGCGAATTCGTGCCTGTTTTGCTGAAGAGTTACCGGAGGGAGAAGCCCTCCGGTTGGATACCGAACCGGCGATCGCGCTGTTCCACGTCGGTGGTGAATATTATGCGCTCAACGATCGCTGCAGCCATGGCAATGCCTCGATGTCCGAGGGCTATATCGACGAAGACGCAACCGTGGAGTGCCCGCTGCATGCCACCAGCTTTTGCCTGAAAACCGGTAAAGCGCTGTGCCTGCCCGCCACGATCCCGTTGCAAACCTACTCGGTTAGCGTGGTTGAAGGGGCGGTATTTATCGATATCCCGGAGGAAGCCTGATGTCCGATCTCAACGATGACGTAGTGCTAATTACCGGTGGCGGCTCGGGCTTGGGCCTGGCGCTGGTGACGCGTTTTATTGAAGAGGGCGCCCGCGTGGCGACCCTCGAACGTTCTGCGGAGAAGGTGAGCCGGTTGCAGCAGCAGTTTGGTGAGCAGATCGTTGCTGTAGCGGGGGATGTGACCAGCTTTGCCGATAATCAGCGTGCGGTGGAGATGACGCTGTCGCGCTTTGGCCGCCTGGACTGTTTTATCGGCAATGCCGGGATCTGGGATCACAACGCCTCGCTGTTGGCGACCCCGGCGGAGCAACTGCAATCCGGTTTTAACGAACTGTTTGGCGTCAACGTGAAAGGCTATCTGCTGGGGGCCAAGGCCAGCGCACCGGCGTTGATCGCCTCTGGCGGCAGCATGATCTTTACGCTCTCCAATGCCGCCTGGTATCCGGGCGGTGGTGGCCCGCTGTACACCGCCAGTAAGCATGCCGCCGTGGGGCTGATTCGTCAGTTGGCCTATGAACTGGCACCCAAGGTGCGGGTCAACGGCGTTGGGCCGTGCGGCATGGCCAGCGATCTGCGCGGCCCGCAGGCGCTGGGGCAGCAGGATACCTCGATTATGCAATCGCTGACGCCGGAAAAGATCGCGGCCATTTTGCCGTTGCAGTTCTCCCCTGCGCCGGAAGATTTTACCGGCCCTTACGTGATGCTGGCGTCGCGCCGTAACAATCGCACGCTGAGCGGCGTGATGATCAATGCCGATGCGGGCCTGGCAATCCGCGGTATCCGCCACGTTGCGGGTGGGTTGTCGTTATAGGAGCCAAAATGAAACAGATAGTGATTATCGGCGGCGGCCAGGCAGGCGCCATGGCTGCCGCCGCGCTACGCGCACAACAGTTTAGCGGCAGCATCACCTTAATCAGCGAAGAGCCAGAGCTCCCTTATGAGCGCCCGCCGTTGTCGAAAGACATGCTGCTGTCGGCAACCCCGCAACTGCAAGACATTCTGCCGGCCACTTTCTATGCGAAAAATAACATCACCCTGCGTAGCAATACGCGGGTGGTTGCTATCGATCCTGCCCAGAACAGCGTGGTGCTGGCCAATGGCGAAGAGTTGGTGTGGGACAAATTGCTGTTAGCCACCGGTGCCAAAGCGCGCCGTTTGGCCGCACTGGATGCGCTGGGCGAAAAATCGCATACGCTGCGCACGGCGGCAGATGCCCGGCGTTTGCGCGCTGTGCTGAACGCGGGCCAGCAGATCCTGATCGTGGGGGCGGGCACCATCGGCATGGAGCTGGCGGCCAGCGCCACACAGCGTGGCTGCCGGGTGACGGTGATTGAGCAAGCACCGATGGTGATGGGGCGTAACGCGCCACCACCGGTGCGCGATTACCTGACGCATCTGCACCAGCAGCATCAGGTGCGTTTTTGCCTGAATGCGCTCATTGAGCATGCCGCACTCGAGCAGGATCGGGGGGTGCTGACCTTGCAAAGCGGCGAACGGTTGAGCGGTGACGCGGTGATTTATGGCATTGGCATTGAGGCTAACGATCAACTGGCTACTCAGGCCGGGCTGGCGACCGCTAATGGCATCATCGTTGATGACCATTGCTGCACTTCAGTGGCCAATATCTATGCGGCCGGTGACGTCACGCTGCGCCGCCAGGGTGAGCAACTGGTGCGCCTGGAAACCTGGGACAACGCCAATCAGCAAGCGCTGGTCGCGGCCTGTGCCATGTTGGATAAACCCTCTCCGGCAGCGGTGCCGGTGTGGTTCTGGACCGATCAGTTCGACAGCAATATCCAGTTTGTTGGCGCGATGCACAGCGAGCATTGGCTGATGCGCGGGAATACCGCGGGGCACAGTGCGATCTGGTTTGCGCTGCAAGACGGCAAACTGACCGGTGCTATCACCCTGAATCAGGGGCGGGAAATCCGCCATCTGCGCAAGTTGATTCAGCAGGGGGCCGTGGTGGATGAAAAACAACTGGCTGATCCGCAGGTGGCGCTGAAAAACCTGATTTAGCAGCGGGGTGCTTCCCCTCACCCCAGCCCTCTCCCCAAGGGAGAGGGAGCTGAGCGGCGTCGGTTTTAGGCTTGGGGAAACAGTGGCACTGATTCTAGGGAGAGCGGCGGGGGGCTTCCCCTCACCCCAGCCCTCCCCAAGGGAGAGCAGCTGTGTTTAAAGTCAATGGGTGATGATTAATTTGTCACCCATTGCCTATTATCTCGCAGCATCGCGTTTAATATCGTTAACAGCTTTCTGATG
>NZ_JBBCVB010000014.1:0-151798 GCF_037199905.1 Serratia sp. MMO-28 | reverse complement strand
ATGAATTACTGCTTGGTCACTCTTCAAGACTTGATATTTTTGTGCTGCCGAAGCAGCTGGATATCGTCTTGTGAGTGCCCACACAGATTGTCTGATAAATTGTTAAAGAGCGTGGTTACCGACATGTTTCTCGGTAACGCGGGAGGCAGATAATACGCTTTCCCGCTGAAGAGTCAACCTTTTTTCTCTGTTGAGAACGGTGTTTTCACCGGGTTGATTCTTCCTGGCTAGGCGACCTTGTCAGTCGTTGTTCCCGGTCAGTGGAGGCGCATTATAGGGAGTTCCGCGCCGGCCGCAACCCCTAAATTCATTTTTTTTACTGACCGCCGAATGTTTAAGCAAAACGCATTTAAAGCGGCAATTTTTTCAACGATTTGAAGCCGTAAGCCTGTAAAACGGGCAATAAAGCGTCAGTATCTTCGTTCAGTGCCATGCAATAAGCCAGATTCTCTTCCTGGGTTGAGATCAGGCCTTCTTGCGCCGAGATAAGCCAGGCTGCCCGACGGGCGATGGCCGCACCGGAATCCACCAGCCGCGTTCCCTCTGGCAAGACCTGCATCAGCTCTTCAGCTAATAGAGGGAAATGGGTGCACCCCAGCACCACCGTATCCGGTGGTTCACGCATATTCAGCCATGGCTGCAAGATTTTCTTCAGCGCCGCCAGCGGTACCTCTTCACCATGCAGCTTGGCCTCTGCCAACTCCACCAATTCAGAAGAGCCCAACAGTTCGATTTTACAATCGGTCGCGAAACGGGAGATCAGATCATGAGTATAGGAACGCTGAACCGTACCCCGCGTCGCCAGCAGGCCAACAACACCATTGGCGGTTAATTTGGCAGCAGGCTTGATTGCTGGCACCACACCAACCACCGGAAAAGCAAAACGTTCACGCAACGCAGACAGGGAAACGGTGCTGGCGGTATTACAGGCGATGATAACAATCGCCAGAGGGTGGCGCTGCTGAACCGCACTGACAATTTCCAGTACCCGCTCAACAATGAACTCTTCGGATTTCTCACCGTAAGGAAATGCCACGTTATCGAAGGCATAAATATAGTGGAGATCCGGCAGCAACTGCCGAACCTCCTGATACACCGATAACCCACCGACGCCGGAATCAAATATCAGCACCGTCGGGCGTGGTGCCACGGTGCTTTTAGAAGGTATAGCTTCCAGTGAGGTAGTATTCTCTTCCTGGAGTAACGTACCCATAAGCCGTCTCGTAATCTTTATCAAACAGGTTAGCAATTCTACCACGAACTGTCAGATGAGATGTGACCGGATACGAAACTGCGAGATCCCACAGGCTGACCCCACCCAGTTTGACCGTGCGCATCGTAGAACCACTGTAATCGCCATCATAACGCTCACCCAGATACTGGTAAGTCACCGCCCAGTCGAAGTCTTTGAACTGCCAATCCAGTTGGTACTTGAGCTGCTGTTTGGAACGACGCACCAGCACCTCATTCGTCTTGGCATTGCGTGGGTCAACATAGTCATAGCTGATCTGATGGGTAAATAGCCCGGTATCCAAGGAAGCCGTAGCTTCAATGCCTTTAATCGTCGCCTGATCCACGTTGTAATAGGCAGGCACAACACGGCTGGAAGAATAACTGATCAGATTATCGATATCGTTACGATACCCGGTTACCCGCCAGCTAACTGGGCCGGTTAGCCCCTCAAAACCCCCTTCCCACTGGTGGCTTTCTTCCGGCTTCAATTCTGGGTTACCGCCAAAGTCACCGTATTGCTGCCCCAGCGTCGGCGCTTTGAATGCGGTGCCATAAGAAGCAATCGCCCGATAGCCCTCAACAAACTCCCACGCGGCGCTGGTTTGCCAGGTATTGTGCCAACCGAATTGCGAGTTGTCGTCACCACGCACTGCTCCTTCCAGGGTCACTGCATCAAGCTGCTGTTGTGCTGTCAGATACAGCCCGGTATTACGTTGACTCTTACTGTCGGTGATATAAGCAGTGCCCGGCTCCAGCTTCTGTTCTTGCCAATCCACGCCGGTGCTGATGCTGCCGTGAGCAACCTGGACATTGTTTCCCCACTGCACATTATATTGTGTCGTGTCATCCAGGGTTGATGACGCAGAGTGGCGGCCGTATTTCGGGTCGTAATTATAGTCTTTACTGTGGCTATAGCTGGCAGTTAACTGCGTGGCATAAATCCCTTCCCGATAACGCAGGCCGCTATCCCATGATTGACTGTATAGCTGACGGGTATCGGGTAACGCATCAGGATGCAGAGTATCTAGGCCGCTATAGCTACCGTCATAAGCCGTACGATTATCGTAACCGTAACCACGCACAAAGCCGCCCAACTGCTCGCTAAACTGGTGCTGCAGCTCGCCATACAGCGATTTGCTCATGAAGCCATCGCGATCGGGTTGCGCCGGATTACCTGAGCTATCTGGCAGGTTGGCCACCACGTCAAACCCTCTGGTATAGGTATAGTTACCCGCCAAGGTTGCGATGGTGTTTTGCCCCAGTTGCTGCTGCGTGGCAGCGTCGTACTCCTGATAACCGTGCGAGCCGACACCGGCAGAGAGCGAAGAGCCCTTCTTCTCGCGGGTAGTAATGATGTTGATCACCCCACCGATGGCGTCAGAACCGTAGACGGCAGAGCGAGAGCCGCGGATAAACTCAACTTTTTGCACCAGCGAAATCGGGATCTGGCTCAGATCGGATGAACCACTGATCCCCGCCTGATTCAGGCGCACACCGTCAATCAGTAACAGCACGTGCTTAGATTCCGTACCGCGGATAAAGACCGAGGAGCTCTGCCCCAAGCCACCATTTTGTGCGATATCCACTCCCGGCAGGCGACGCATGACATCCGCCACGCTCTTGGCCTGCCAGCGCTCAATATCATTACGGGTGACGATCGAAGTGGGTGCCAGCACGGAAGAAACCGGCTGCGGGAAGCGATTGGCGCTCACCACCAGGGTATCGCTGTCATTGGTTGTGGTGTTGTCTTGCGCCCAGCCAGAAATTGCCGTCACGGAGGAAACCACCGCCAGCAGAGTATTTTTTATCATTGTCATTAAGAAAAGCATCCAAACTTAATTGGCGGATGCCGCAGGATCACAGCCGATAATTCGCGACGGCTATGGATTTTGCGACGTACACCGGCAGGTTTTCGGGCTTAGGATTTGCAGATTGCCGTGGGCAACCGGCACCGGGCGATGACTTCCCATCCAGCAGTGGACAGTGTCTGCGTTAAAACGCTATCGCCGTGACTTCCCCATACCGCTGCGCGTCAGCTCCAGATTCACACTGGATTCCCTTTTCACTCGCTGCTTGAGGCCGGATGGCCATGCTACGATCAATGTAAATAGATTTCTAGACTGCCAATAAGGCTACAAACATAACAACACTGGACTTCACGGCTTGATTCCCTACAATCGCCGCAGATCTAATTGCCTGACGAGAAGAACCATGACGCCCGAGATTTTGCCCATTGAACGCTATGATGACCAACTGGCGGAGAAAACTGCCCGTCTGAAGACGATGATGTCACCGTTCATGGCACCCGAGCCGGAAGTGTTCCGCTCGCCCGTCAGCCACTACCGTATGCGTGCGGAATTCCGAATCTGGCATGATGCAGACGAGATGTACCACATCATGTTCGATCAGCAGACCAAACAGCGTATCCGCGTCGACAGCTTCCCGGCCGCCAGCGAGCTGATTAACCGGCTGATGCGCGCGCTGATCGCCGCTATCAAACCCAACCCGGTGCTGCGCCACAAGCTGTTCCAGATTGATTACCTCTCGACACAGAGCGGCAAAATCATTGCCTCGCTGCTGTATCACCGCAAACTGGATGAACAATGGCTGCAGGATGCCGCAGCCTTGCGTGATGCCCTGCGTGCACAGGGCTTTGATGTGCAGCTGATTGGCCGTGCGTCGAAGATGAAAATCATGCTGGATCAGGATTATGTCGACGAAGTATTGCCGGTTGCAGGCCGCGACATGATTTATCGCCAGGTTGAGAACAGCTTCACCCAGCCGAACGCCACAATGAACGTACACATGCTGGAATGGGCACTGGATGTCACCCAGGATTCGCAAGGCGATCTGCTGGAGCTGTATTGTGGTAACGGCAACTTTTCACTGGCACTGGCGCGCAACTTCAAGCGCGTACTGGCCACCGAAATCGCCAAGCCTTCCGTTGCCGCAGCCCAGTACAACATTGCGGCTAACCAGATCGACAACGTGCAGATCGTTCGCATGGCGGCAGAGGATTTCACCCAGGCGATGAACGGGGTACGTGAATTCAACCGGCTGAAAGGGATTGATTTAGCGAGTTATGATTGCGAGACGATTTTTGTCGATCCACCGCGCAGCGGGCTGGATGACGATACCCTGAAAATGGTGCAGGCCTATCCACGCATCCTTTATATCTCCTGCAACCCGGAAACGCTATGCGCCAATCTGCAAACCTTGCAGACCACCCACAACATCAGCCGCCTGGCGTTGTTCGATCAGTTCCCTTACACCCACCATATGGAATGCGGTGTGTTGCTGGAACGCCGCTAGCGGGTTATCTGGCGGGCTCCAAGCCCGCCCATTAAACATCGCTTTTACTGCGAGAGCGATTCGCGTTTCTTCAACTGGAACCCAATCCAGAACACTAACGCCACACAGATGATGGATGGCAGGAAGTTGGAGCCAATCTGCGGATACTCCACCCGCACGATCGTGCTGTATGCCAGGATCCCCAACAGGAAGCAGGCAGCGGCCAGCTTCGGCATCCCATCCGGCATTGGCCGGCTCAGGTAACGCTGATGCAGGCAATACACTGCCAGCACCAACGCAATCAATGGGAAGATTGAAAACGGCACCACCGAGCTGAACAGCGCGGCAAAAGAACCGTTAACGGACAGACCGGCAACCAGCGCCAGCAGTAAAGTACCATTCTCACGACAGGTTTTTTCCATCACTTTCACCTTTTTATACGCGGGATGCAGAGGTTTTTTCTTGCTCGCGGCGATACCAGTAGTAGACTCCTTTGGAAATCATCCGCAATTGCAGCACTAATCGCTCTTCCAGCTTACGCCGTTGTTCGAGATCAATATCCAGCGCTTCCGCACCGGCACTGAACACAATGGTCACCATCGCCTCTGCCTGTGCTTCGGTAAAACTGCGAGGCATGTGGTTTTCCAGCTCGAGGTAATCCGCCAGTTCAGCAATAAAATGTTGGATCTCACGCGCTACCGCCGCGCGAAATGCCGCAGAAGTCCCAGAACGTTCGCGCAGCAGCAGGCGGAACGCGTTGGGGTTATTACCTATAAACTCCATAAACGTGGATACCGACGTGCGGATCACGCTGCCACCCTTGGCAATACGTTGGCGTGCCTGGCGCATCAGTTGGCGCAGCATCAGGCCGCTTTCGTCGACCATGGTGAGCCCCAGTTCATCCACGTCGCGAAAATGGCGATAGAACGACGTCGGCGCGATACCTGCCTCCCGCGAAACTTCGCGCAGGCTTAGGCTGGCAAAACTGCGTTCGGCACTGAGCTGGCTAAAAGCCGCTTCAATGAGGGAACGACGCGTCCGTTCTTTTTGTTGTGCTCTGACGCCCATGTGCATATTCAGATAAATTCCATCCACTCAGTCTAACGCCGTAGAGCTGGCAATATAGCAAATTTATTGCAACAGCATTTATACAAACGCGCTCTGCGCGGTGCCAACGGCGCTTTATAGGGAGTTACTTAGGAAACGGCAAATATCCCGCGCCAACGCGTTTTCTGTAACAAGAGTGATGTTATACCTGATTTACCCTTCTGATTCGTCAAAATACCCGGTTACGCTACAGACAGTGCCTGGTGCTCCTGCCTACATTTACTGTCTACTGTCACCCATCATGCTTATAGGAACGACGTTAGGGGCGAAAAAATCCGCCCCTCTCAATTACTGCAATGCCTTTAAAATTTGCATCGCGGCTTTTACCCGCTCGGTATTCGGATAGTTTTTATTCGCCAACATAACGATCCCTACCTGCTTTTCAGGGATAAAAGCGACATAGGCGCCAAACCCACCCGTTGCTCCCGTCTTGTGAACCCACGACGCATCCACACGAGGATGTGATTGTGCATCCAGCACCTGCTGCGGCCCGATCGCGATCGCGTTATCGGCACCTTTCACTGCCATGGCGGCCTGAGCGGGCCAGTTAAGCATCTCCCAGCCCAGCCCCTGATATAAGGCCTCGGTGCGATAAAAACGCGTTTGCGCCAGATCCAACGCTTGCTGTAACGTCTTATCTGCAACCTGCTGCGGGTCCATATTCGCCTGCATCCAGCGCGACATATCTTTTATGGAGGACTTCACGCCATAGGATTCTGCATCTAGCATGCCCGGTGATACACGTACGGGTTTGCCATCGCGATAGCCCCAGGCGTAAGCATTTTTGACCGCATCCGGTACAGTAATAAAGGTGTGATTGAGCTTAAGCGGCGTGAACACGCGTTGTTGCATGGCTTGCTCAAAGGAAAGCCCGCTGGGTTTTGCCGCTAAAAGCCCAAAAAGCCCGATACTGCTGTTCGCATACTGACGCGTTTTTCCCGGTGACCACTGTGGTTGCCACTGTTGATAGAAGCTTACCAGCCCAGTCTCGTCAGTGACTGCGTCCGGAACCTGCAACGGCAGGCCACCTGCGCTGTAAGTCGCCAATTGCAGCAGAGTGATGTCGCGCCACTGCGGCGTGTTAAGTGCTGGCCAGTGTTTGCTGGCCGGATCGCTAAGCGCAATCTCGCCTTTTATCACGGCGACGCCGCCCAGTACCCCGGTGAAAGTTTTGCTCACAGAGCCCAGTTCAAAGAGGGTGTCTTCTTTCACCGGACGATGTTGTGCTTCATCAGCCATACCCCAGGTAAAGTAGTAAGGCTGGCCTTTGACGACGACCGCCACCGCCATGCCGGGGATACCTTGCTGCTGCATCAGCGGTTTTATTGCCTGATTCACGGTAGTTTCCACATCAGGAGTGGCTGCAATACTCATAGAACATACCGATGCCAATGCCGTCGCTATCAACGTTCGAGAAATTAATTTCACTGTGTTTAACCTTCTGGGTTGTTGTTTCGCGTGCAGTTTGCCCAGTTTGACAGGCCGCAACAAACTGTTAATTTTAGCGTCTGATAAAAGAAAATCTTACAGGTGAAATCGTGGTTCGCCCTTACATTCCGCTCAATGCGCTCAGATCTTTCGAAGCAGCCGCGCGTCATTTAAGCTTTACTAATGCTGCGATTGAACTGCATGTCACCCATGCGGCGGTCAGCCAGCAGGTGAAATCACTAGAGCAGCTACTGGGTTGCCAATTGTTTGTGCGTGTTTCGCGCGGGCTGATGTTAACCACCGAGGGCGAAAGCCTGTTGCCGGTGTTAAATGACTCTTTCGATCGCATTGCCAATACCCTGGATCGCTTCTCTGCCGGGCAAGTGCGCGAAAAACTCAAAGTGGGTGTGGTGGGAAGCTTTGCTGTAGGCCTGCTGTTGCCGCGTTTGGACGATTTCAACCGCCGTCATCCGCATATTGAACTGCAGCTCTCCACCCACAATAATCGCGTTGATCCGGCCGCCGAAGGCCACGATTACACCATTCGCTTCGGTAGCGGTGCCTGGCACGGCACAGAGGCGCTGTTTATTTGCGATGCCCCACTGTCTCCGCTGTGCACTCCAGCGATTGCCCAGCAGTTACAGCAACCTGCTGACGTGCATAAATTTACGCTGCTACGCTCTTTTCGCCGTGATGAGTGGAGCCACTGGTTGCAGAGCATTAACGAACATCCACCTTCGCCCGCGCACCCGGTGATGATATTCGACTCTTCCTTGACCATGATCGAAGCCGCGCTTTTGGGAACAGGTATCGCGCTCGCCCCCTGTAAGATTTTCAATCACCAACTGCAAACGGGGAGACTTATGCGCCCCTTTCCCGCTGAAATCAACCTTGGTGGCTACTGGCTAACGCGGTTGCAATCGCGAGCCGAAAGCCCTGCCATGACGGCGTTTTCCGCTTGGCTCAGCGCACAGTTTAGGGTGGGATAACGTGATTTCGCAGGCAACCGGTTGTTAAGCCTATCTTAAACTGGGCCTGGAGAATACGCGCAGCTGAATACCTGCCGGTACAAGAAACCGTCTTGAAAAGGCTACTGGTCATTGGGCACACAGCGCTATGATGTTAAGATACCGTTGTAATCTTGTATAAGAACAGGTCTATCCTACATGCAACAGCACTATCAATTTGACGCCATTGTTATTGGCTCGGGCCCTGGTGGTGAAGGCGCCGCTATGGGGCTGGTGAAACAAGGTGCCCGCGTGGCCGTGATCGAACGGTACAACAACGTGGGCGGCGGCTGTACTCACTGGGGCACCATCCCCTCAAAAGCCCTCCGCCACGCGGTCAGCCGCATTATCGAATTCAACCAGAACCCGCTTTACAATAACTCCCGCACCCTCAGTGCCACTTTCCCTGATATTTTACGCCACGCCGACAGCGTTATTAACCAGCAAACCCGCATGCGCCAAGGATTTTATGAGCGTAACCAATGCAAACTGTTTGCTGGCGATGCCCGCTTTATCGACGCCAACACCGTCAGCGTTAGCTATAAAGACGGCACTCAGGACACCATCCGCGCCGACCATATTGTGATCGCCTGCGGTTCACGCCCTTATCATCCGGCCAGCGTTGATTTTACGCATCCGCGCATTTACGACAGCGATTCCATCCTGGAACTGAACCACGAACCGCGCCATGTGCTGATCTACGGTGCTGGAGTGATCGGCTGCGAATATGCGTCGATCTTCCGCGGTTTGAACGTCAAAGTGGACTTAATCAACACCCGCGATCGCCTGCTGGCGTTTCTCGATCAGGAAATGTCGGATTCACTGTCTTATCACTTCTGGAACAATGGCGTGGTGATTCGCCACAACGAAGAGTTCGAGAAGATCGAAGGCACAGAAGATGGCGTGATTGTGCACCTCAAATCCGGCAAAAAAGTGAAGGCCGATTGCCTGCTGTACGCCAACGGCCGCACCGGTAACACCGATTCGCTGGGGCTGGAGAATGTCGGTCTGGAGTCTGACAGCCGTGGCTTGCTGAAGGTCAACAGCATGTACCAGACGGCGGTGGCCCATATTTACGCCGTGGGTGACGTGATTGGCTACCCAAGCCTGGCCTCAGCGGCATACGATCAAGGCCGCATCGCCGCGCAGGCCATTTCTTCCGGTGCCGCCAGCGGGCACCTGATCGAAGATATCCCAACCGGCATTTACACCATTCCGGAAATCAGCTCTGTCGGTAAAACCGAGCAGGAACTGACCGCCATGAAGGTGCCGTATGAGGTAGGCCGCGCGCAGTTCAAACACCTGGCACGGGCGCAGATCGCCGGGATGAACGTCGGTAGCCTGAAGATCCTGTTCCACCGCGACACCCTGCAGATCCTGGGGATCCACTGTTTCGGCGAGCGTGCGGCAGAGATCATTCACATCGGCCAGGCGATCATGGAGCAGAAAGGTGAAGGCAATACTATCGAGTATTTCGTCAATACCACCTTCAACTATCCGACCATGGCCGAAGCCTATCGGGTTGCCGCGCTGAACGGCTTAAACCGCCTGTTTTAAAGCAGAGCCGAGGTAATTCTGCATGTGCTCGCGGATCGCCTCGGCCAACTGCTCATAACGGCCACGCAGCGGGGAACCAGGGCGATACACCAACGCAATGGTGCGCTTCGGTTCCGGCTTGTAGCAATCGAGATAACAAACGCCATCGCGCTCACGTTCAGGTGGCACCGCCAGCGCTGGCAACAGCGTAATCCCACTGCCTGCTGCCACCATGTTGCGCAGCGTTTCCAGGCTGGTCGCGCGGAAATGGGTATCTTCATCTGCCCCGGCCTGGAAGCAAAAACCCAACGCCTGATCGCGCAGGCAGTGGCCATCTTCCAGCATCAGCAGTTTTTCCCCGGCCAAATCCGGCATTGCCACACGGTCACGCTGTGCCCATGGGTGATCGGCATACACCGCCAGCTTCATCGGTTCGTCAAATAACGGCACTTCGATAAAGGCTTCGGTTTCTTTTACCAACGCCAGAATCGCGCAGTCCAGCTTGCCGCTGTCGAGCTGTGCCAGCAGTTGATGGGTTTGCGCTTCATGCAGATACATTTCCAGCTTGGGAAAGGTTTTATGCAGCGTTGGGATAATCTGCGGCAACAGATAAGGCCCCACGGTAGGGATCAGCCCGATATGCAGCGGCCCGGACATGGCTTCGCCCTGCTGGCTGGCCATTTCCTTCAGAACTTTGACTTCGCGCAGCACGGTACGCGCCTGCTCCACCAGCAGCAAGCCCGCCTGAGTGAATAACACCTTACGGCTGGTGCGCTCAAGCAACATCACGCCCAGCTCATCTTCCAGCTTGCGGATCTGCCCACTCAATGTCGGCTGGCTAACATGGCATGAATCGGCTGCGCGCCGGAAATGGCGATGCTCGGCCAAGGCGATCAGATACTCTAAATCACGAATATTCATTATTTCCCTCCAAGCCATGATAGCTCATGGCGATAGATAAGATAGCAACGAGTGATTAGATCTATCAAGCCCGAGCAGGAATAATGTTCCGCAACGAAGCAAGACCGCACAGAATTAAAAAAATCATTTTTCTAATTAAGGGGTTAATCCATGTTTACCAGTCAAGAAGGCAAAAAAGTCCCGCAGGTTACTTTCCACACCCGTCAGGGCGACCAATGGATTGATGTCACCACCGATGACCTGTTTAAAGATAAAACTGTAATCCTGTTTTCTCTGCCAGGTGCGTTCACGCCAACCTGTTCCTCCAGCCATCTGCCGCGCTATAACGAACTCTACAGCGTGTTCAAGCAGCACGGCGTTGACAGCATTTTGTGTGTCTCGGTTAACGACACTTTTGTGATGAACGCCTGGAAAGCAGACCAGCATGCTGAAAATATTACCTTTGTGCCAGACGGCAACGGCGAGTTCACCAAGGGCATGAACATGCTGGTTGAGAAAGCTGACCTGGGCTTTGGGCCACGCTCATGGCGTTACTCCATGCTGGTGCGCAACGGCGTAGTAGAAAAAATGTTCGTTGAGCCCAACAAACCAGGCGACCCGTTTGAAGTGTCCGATGCTGACACCATGCTGAAATACCTGGCTCCAGAGTTCAAAGTGCAGGAATCCGTATCCCTGTTCACCAAACCGGGCTGCCCATTCTGTGCTAAAGCCAAACAAATGCTGCAAGAGCGCGGCATGCAGTACGAAGAGATCGTGCTGGGCCAAGATGCCACCACCGTAAGCCTGCGCGCTGTCAGCGGCCGCGCTACCGTGCCACAGGTGTTTATCGGCGGTCGTCATATCGGTGGCAGCGACGATCTGGAAGCTTTCCTGTCAGCCTAATCAAAAAAATACCCGACGGGTTTCATCCGGCACTCAACAATGTGCCGTTTGAAAAATACGTGAACTTTTGGCGGGCGCTGGCCCGCCCTTTTTATACCTGATGGGATACTCAGGGTATTCTGGAGTGGATATGAAACAGCTGAATGTTGATGTCGCGGTGATTGGCGGCGGCACGGCGGGATTAGGTGCCTATCGCGCAGCCAAACTCACTACCCCGAATGTTGTGATGATTGAAGGTGGCTCTTACGGCACCACCTGTGCTCGCGTGGGCTGCATGCCCTCCAAATTATTGATTGCTGCCGCGGACGCGGTACACCAGATTGAGCGCGCCCCGGGTTTTGGCGTACATCCTGCAGGCAAAACGATCGTCAATGGCCGCGAAGTGATGGCTCGCGTCAAACGTGAACGCGATCGCTTTGTCGGTTTTGTGTTGGAAGGCGTCGACAGTATCCCGGCAGCCGACAAAATTCAGGGGTATGCCCGCTTTATCGACGACAATACCCTGCAGGTGGACCAACATACGCGCATCGTGGCACAACGTATTGTCATTGCGACCGGCTCACGTCCAAGCTGGCCTGCGCCGTGGAACCAGTTGGGCGATCGCCTGATCGTCAATGACGACGTCTTCAACTGGGATGATTTACCGCAGTCGGTCGCCGTGTTCGGGCCAGGCGTCATCGGCTTGGAGCTGGGCCAGGCGCTGCATCGCCTTGGGGTAAAAACCAACGTGTTTGGCGTTGGCGGTGCCGTTGGCCCACTAACCGACAGCGCCGTGCGTGAATATGCCGCTAAAACGCTGGGGGAAGAGTTCACTCTCGATCCCGACGTGCAGGTAGACATCATGCAGCGCGAAGGCGAAAAAGTGTTTATCCGCTATCAGGATCAGCACGGTCAGACACAGGAAATAGCGGTGGATTACGTGCTGGCGGCTACTGGTCGCCGCCCGAATGTCGACAACCTCGGCCTGGAAAATACCAGCCTGGTACTCGATGCCAAAGGCGTTCCACAGGCAGATCGCCTGACCATGCAAACCAGCGTACCGCATATCTTCATCGCCGGGGATGCCAGCAATCAACTGCCGCTGCTGCACGAAGCCAGCGATCAGGCGCGTATTGCCGGGCAAAATGCTGGCAGCTACCCGGAAGTGAGCCCAGGGCTGCGCCGCAGCGCGATTTCTGTGGTGTTCTCCGATCCACAAATCGCCATGGTCGGCTCCACATTCCGCGAGCTGAGCCAGAAATTTAGCGCCTGTGGCTGCTTTGAGGTGGGTGAAGTGTCGTTCGAAAATCAGGGCCGCTCACGCGTGATGCTGCGTAACAAAGGTATTCTGCACGTCTACGGTGAGCAAGGCACTGGCCGCTTTTTAGGGGCTGAGATGATCGGCCCGGATGTGGAGCATATTGCTCACCTGCTGGCCTGGGCGCATCAGCAGCAGATGACCATCAACCAGATGCTGGATATGCCATTCTACCACCCGGTGATTGAAGAGAGCCTGCGTACCGCACTGCGCGATCTGCAAGCCAAACTGAAATTGGGTGAAGCCGAGGCGGAACGCTGCCAGCGTTGCCCTGGTGAATAACTGCAAGACATCAGACCGGGCCCCTGCGCCCGGTTTTTTGCGTAATGCCCCCCAGATTGCTCATCCTCTGGTTGCCGAAACCTTCTTCTACCGTCATTTTTATCCGCAGACAGCTTGAATGATACTATTAATGATACTATATTGAGAGCGCACGGATGAAAGAGCTTAGCGACGTCATAGTCAGTCTTCGCCAACGGCAGACCAATATCAAATTTCATGAACTGGTAAAAATCTGCAACCGTTGGTTTGGAGCCCCACGAATGAGTAGTGGTAGTCACAAGGTTTACAACATGCCCTGGCCGGGGGATCCGCGAGTTAACATTCAACGTGCGGACAGCGGTATGGCAAAGGTTTATCAGGTCAGGCAGGTGATAGCTGCACTGGTCAGATTGGAGGAAGAAAATGGCAATACATGAGCATTACACTTACCGGATCACCTGGTCAGCAGAAGACGGCGAATACGTTGGGCTATGTACAGAATTCCCCTCTCTGTCCTGGTTGGCATCAACCCGCACCGGTGCACTGGATGGCATTGAACAACTGGTGGCGCAGGTGGTGGCAGATATGCTTGCCAACGGCGAAACGCCACCGGAGGCACTCGCGGAGAAAAAGTTCAGTGGGAAACTGGTACTGCGCCTGACGCCAGAACAGCATCGGCGCCTGGCGATCAGCGCCATGGAGGAAGGTGTCAGCCTGAACCGCTACCTGTGCGCGCGGTTGGCTGGCTAGTGATACGGTATCAGTCAGGGCCGAGCCGGCTCGGCCCTGCTAAGCTCATCACGCCAGCCGCTTCTTCGCCTCATGAATCGCACTTGCGACCTGCTGCGGTGAAACACCCCCCTTGGCCGCGCGCTTATCCAGGCAGGACTGCAGTGCGAGAACCGGATACACGTCGTCACTAATCACCGCATTGAATTTCTGCAGGTCTGCCAACGGCAGATCTTCCAGCGGTTTGCCCTGGCGGATCGCTTCCACTACCGCTTCACCCACAATGTGGTGCGCTTCACGGAACGGTACGCCTTTAGCCACCAGGTAATCAGCCAGTTCGGTGGAGTTGGCATAGCCCTGCTGCGCCGCTTCCTGGCAACGTGGGCGCTTCACCTGAATACCATCCAGCACCAGCGCCGCCATCTGCAAGCAATCCATCCAGGTGTCGAGCGCATCGAACAACCCTTCTTTGTCTTCCTGCATGTCTTTGTTGTACGCCAGCGGTAGCCCTTTCAGGGTCATCATCATGCCGGTCAACGCACCCTGTACACGCCCGCATTTTCCACGGATCAGCTCCAGGGCATCCGGGTTTTTCTTCTGCGGCATCAGGGATGAACCTGAAGTCACGCGATCGGAAAGCTCAACAAACGCCGCCTCACCGCTGTTGAAGAAGATCAGGTCTTCAGCAAAGCGCGACAGGTGCACCATGCTGATGGCCGCGTTGGACAGCAGTTCCAGCACATGGTCACGATCAGAAACGCTATCCAGGCTGTTACGGGTGGCAGAGGCAAAGCCTAACCAGCCAGCCAATTGCTCACGATCGATCGGATAAGCCGTCCCTGCCAGCGCACCGCTGCCCAGCGGGCTGACATCCAGGCGCTTCAGCGTATCCTGCAGGCGGCTTTCATCCCGCGCCAGCATTTCGACATAGGCTAAACACCAGTGCGCGAAAGTGACCGGCTGCGCACGCTGCAAGTGGGTATACCCCGGCATCACCGCATCCTGATTGGCTTCGGCGGTTTCCACCAGCGCTTGTTGCAGTTGGACAATCGCCTGATGCAGTTCACTGACCTGGTGCTTGCACCACAGTTTCAGATCGGTAGCCACCTGATCGTTTCGGCTGCGGCCGGTATGCAACTTTTTACCCAGATCGCCGACTTTATCGATCAGCTTCTGCTCTACCCAACTGTGAATGTCTTCCGCATCGCTTTTGACGATCGCCAGCGGATCGGCCTGCACTTCTGCCAACAGCGCATTCAGTGCCTGCTCAAGCTGCTGCTGCTCTGCCGCCGTCAGCACATTGACGGTCACCAGCGCTTTTGACCAGGCAACGGAGCCCACTATGTCCTGTTCCGCCAGGCGATAATCGAAACGCAGAGAATCGTTTAATTGTTTGAACCGCTGATCCGCTGCCTGGCTGAACCGTCCGCCCCAAAGTGCCATAATCTTGCTCCTGAATAAGTATGCGAAAGGGCGCAGCATGCTGCGCCCCTCAAATTGACGCTAAACCAAGGTTACTTTTTCTTCTCGTTCAACGCGCGAATACGGGAAGAGAGCGAGAACAGGCGGATAAAGCCGCCCGCATGGCTGTGATCGTAAACCTCGTCTTCGCCGAAGGTCGCAAACTCTTCAGAATACAGGCTATTGGCGGATTTCTTCTGAATCGCCGTCACCTGGCCTTTATACAGTTGCAGTACTACTTCGCCGTTCACCTCTTCTGCCAGCGCCTGAGCGGCTGCCTGAATAGAACGGCGCAGCGGCGCAAACCAACGGCCATCGTACACCACGTAAGACATTTCCAGGCCTAACTGCTCACGCCACTTGAAGCTGTCGCGATCCAACACCAGTTGCTCGACGCCACGCAGCGCAGCCACCATGATGGTGCCCCCTGGGGTTTCGTAGCAGCCGCGAGATTTAATCCCCACCAGGCGGTTTTCCACGATGTCGATACGGCCAACGCCATGCTTGGCACCCAACACGTTCAGGGTTTCCAGGCACTTGTACGGGCTCATCGCTTCGCCGTTCACCGCCACCACACGGCCCTTCGCCACGGTCACCGTCACGTGCTCAGGCTGATCCGGCGCTTCCTGCGGATCGACGGTCCACACCCAGCAGTCTTTGTTCGGCGCATTCCACGGGCTTTCCAGCACGCCACCTTCGGTTGAGATATGCCAGGCGTTTTCATCACGGCTGTAGATTTTTTCCAGCGACGCGGTGGTCGGGATATTACGCTCTTTCAGGTAATCCAGCAGCGCTTCACGGGAACGCAGGTTCCACTCACGCCATGGCGCAACCACTTTCAGATGTGGAGCCAGCGCGGTATAGGTGGTTTCGAAACGCACCTGATCGTTGCCTTTACCGGTTGCACCGTGGCACAGCGCGTCTGCACCCACTTTCAGCGCCAGCTCAACCTGAGCTTTAGCGATGATCGGGCGCGCCATGGAGGTGCCCAGCAGGTAGCTGCCTTCATACAGCGCACCGGTTTGCAGCACTGGGTAAACATAGTCACTGATAAACTCTTCACGCAGATCAACCACGTGACATTCAGAGGCACCGGATTGCAGAGCTTTCTGCTCAACGCCTTCCAGATCGCTGCGCTCCTGGCCGATATCTGCCACGAAAGCCACCACTTCGCAGCCACCGTAGTTCTCTTTCAGCCATGGAATGATGGCCGAAGTATCCAAGCCGCCAGAGTACGCCAGAACGATTTTCTTGATGCCTTTGTTTTGCATTGTGTTATTCCTTTTTAATTCTAAATTTAAGCGAGGATCCGGGTGCCAATCGACACACCATTAAACAGAGCAGGAAGCTTTTCGGCATTGCGCCAGCTGGCGATATCCACCGGGCGACCAAGAGTACGGGCCGCATCCAGTGCCGCGTTCACCTTCACTACCATACCATCAGTAATGATGCCCTGAGCAATCAGTTGTTCTGCTTTTTGCGCCGTCATTTCCGCGATGCGTTGCCCTTTACCATCGAGAATGCCACTGACATCCGACAGCAGGATCAAATCCGCACCTAAGGTCGCGGCCAGCGCCGTGGCAGCCTGATCGGCATTCACATTCATCAGTTGGCCTTCGGCGGTAATACCGATGGAACTGATCACCGGCAGATAGCCCGCCGTCAGCAGCGTATTGAGCAGCGCAGGCGAGCCCGGCTGCGCATTGCCGACGTGACCCAACGCCGGGTCGAGCTGCGTCACCGTAACGCTGCCGCCGTCTGCCAGGCTCAGCCCAACCGCACTGATTTTATGTTTAACCGCCCACGCTAACAGCGTTTTGTTGGCGCTACCGGCCAGTGCACCGGTAATGATGTCGATCTGATCGGCAGGCGTTACGCGCAGACCGTTCTTCTTCACTACCGGCAGAGAGAGCTGCTTCATCAGTTCATCCACTACGCAACCGCCACCGTGGACGATCACCAACGGGCGCTGATGTTCCCGGCGATAGATATCCAGCGCGGTAAACAAGCGCTCCAGCGCTTCTTCGCTATCCAGTAACACACCACCGAGTTTAATAATTAATGGGTTCATCGCTTTGCTCACGGCTGTACCCTTCATCTTTCAAGCCGTAGCGTTGTTGGCTGTCTTCTTTCACCCCAGTCACTGGCTTGTGCAAGCTCCTGGAGATTCGTTCAATTGCCACCTAGCTACAACGTGAAAGCTTTTGGGTAAATATTAAATTAATGATTGGGTTTCCGGGAACCCAAAACGGATATTCAGGCACTGCACCGCCTGAGCGGCCGCACCTTTCAATAAGTTGTCTTCCGCAGCCACCGCGATCAGATGCTCGCCCTGCACGGCAAAACCGATATCGCAGAACGGCAGCCCCACCACCGATTTCAACGCAGGCACCCCTTTGTCGTACAGCCGCACCAGCGGTTTATCGTCGTAGGCCGCGTGATAGGCCGCCGCCACATCCTGCGCGGTAACGCCCGTTTTCAGGCGGCAGGTGATGGTTTCCAGAATGCCACGCGGGAAGCTGCCCAAGTGCGGCGTAAAGATCACCGGGATACCCAAGTGCGCGGAAATTTCCGGCTGGTGACGATGGTTGAACAGGCCATAAGGTTGCAGGCTGACTTCGCAGAAGCTGGTGGTGACGCTGGCTTTGCGCCCGGCACCGCTGACACCACTGACGGCGTTGATCACCGGCCATTGGTCCAGATTCAGCAGTTGTTTGTCGATCAACGGCTTCAGCGCCAACTGAGCCGCCGTTGGGTAGCAGCCCGGCACAGCGATCAATTGCGCTTCTTTGATTTTTTCGCTCTGCCATTCCGCCAGGCCATATACTGCCTTGGCCAGCCAGTCGGCATGCTGATGTTCAAAGCCATAATATTGGCGGTAAAAATCGCTGCCCTGCACACGGAATGCGCCTGAGAGATCGAACACCACGCAGCCCGCCGCCAGAAACTCCGGAGCGATGTCGTGGCTGACTTCATGGGCCGTGGCGAGAAACACCACGTCGATCCCCTTTGCTGCTTCCGCCACGTTCACCAGCGGCTGCAACGGCAGATCAACGATGCCTTTTAACTGTGGATGCAACTCAGAAAGCAATTTTCCTGCATCTGCACTTTGCGCTGAAACCGCTAAAGCGGTTATGTTCATGTGTGGGTGGCGATTCAGATAAGCCGTGAGCTCCGCTCCGGCGTAACCGCTGGCACCAACAATCAGCGTATTCAACATGTGGCCTTTCACCTTTTTGGCTTACAGTAGAGGCACTTGCGCCCCGAGAGCAGGGCTTGGTCGCGTTGTTGCGCCGTTCACCCACGTGGTCGAGCGTTGATGTTTTTATCAACATCCGGGGTTCGAGTTCCCTTACGCTCCAGCTTAATGTATTTTTATTCAAAATAAATGCATGAATATTGATACTATCCTAACCAAAGGCTGTCAACAGTGAAGATGAAATTACCTCCATTTATTGAGCTGTACCGGGCGTTGATCGCCATTCCGTCGATCAGCGCCACCGATGGTGCCCTCGATCAGAGTAATGAAGCATTAATCAACTTGCTGGCCAGTTGGTTCACCGATTTGGGCTTCCGCGTCGACGTGCAACCCGTACCGGATACGCGCAACAAATTTAACCTGCTGGCGAGCATCGGCACCGGCAGCGGCGGCCTGCTGCTGGCGGGCCACACTGACACCGTGCCTTACGATCAGGGCCGCTGGACGCGCGATCCGTTCACGCTGACCGAGCACGACAACAAACTGTATGGGCTGGGCACCGCCGACATGAAGGGCTTCTTCGCCTTCATTCTGGACGCGGTACGGGATATCGATGCCAGCAAACTGACCAAACCGCTGTACATTCTGGCCACCGCAGACGAAGAAACGACCATGGCCGGAGCGCGCTATTTTGCCGCTTCCACTCAAATCCGCCCGGATTTTGCCATTATTGGTGAACCCACCTCGCTGCAGCCGGTGCGCGCGCACAAAGGCCATATCTCCAACGCTATCCGCATCGTGGGCCAATCGGGCCATTCGAGCGATCCGGCACGCGGCGTCAACGCTATCGATCTGATGCATGAATCCATCGGGCATTTGATGGCGCTGCGCAAAACGCTGCAGGAGCGCTACAACAACCCAGCGTTTGCGGTGCCTTATCCCACCATGAACTTCGGCCATATCAGCGGGGGCGACGCGGCCAACCGCATCTGTGCCTGCTGCGAACTGCATATGGATATCCGCCCATTGCCAGGCATGACGTTGGACAACATCAACGAACTGCTGCACGACGCGCTGGCACCGGTCAGCCAACGCTGGCCTGGGCATTTGTCGATTGATGAACTGCATCCGCCGATCCCTGGCTACGAATGTCCAACCGATCATCATATGGTGGCAGTGATTGAGAAACTGCTGGGTTCGCGTACCGAAGTGGTGAACTACTGCACCGAAGCGCCGTTTGTGCAAGAGGTGTGCCCGACGCTGGTGCTGGGGCCGGGTTCGATCAACCAGGCGCATCAGCCGGATGAATACCTCGACACGGCGTTTATCGAACCCACACGCAAGCTGCTGGGGCAGTTGGTCGATCATTTCTGCCAGCAATAGAAAACGGGGCGATGCACTGTCATCGCCCACGCCCTTCAGGCGCAGAAAATAAAGCCGATAAGCTAAGCTGATAACCAGCGACGCGTAATTAAATTTCAGAAAATGCGTCGATTTTGATGTTTTTTTGCTAAAAATAGTGTCAATTAACGGTTGGGCAGGAACGTAGTGAGATAAAACCAGCAGTCTTTACCTAACACGTGAAATTTACTTACAAGATGAAAATCATGTACCCACGATTTCAATTTGTGGTTAACCATGCTGCAACGTTGATAACAGGGGTATACAGAGAACTGGGCCAGGGGTTATATGAACGAACAATATTCGGCAATGCGAAGTAATGTCAGTATGCTCGGCAAATTGCTCGGCGACACCATCAAAGAAGCGCTGGGCGAGCATATTCTCGATCGCGTTGAAACTATCCGTAAGCTTTCCAAATCTTCACGTGCTGGTAATGAAGCGCATCGCCAGGAACTGCTGTCGACGCTGCAGAACCTGTCCAATGACGAATTGCTGCCAGTCGCGCGCGCCTTCAGTCAGTTCCTTAATTTGACCAACGTGGCCGAGCAATATCACAGCATTTCGCCGCACGGCGAGGCGGCGAGCAACCCAGAAGCCCTGGCTCAGTTGTTTACCCGGCTGAAAGACAAACAGCTCAGCACCAAAGAGCTGCAAAACGCGGTGGACGACCTCTCTATTGAGTTGGTACTGACCGCGCACCCAACGGAAATCACCCGCCGTACCCTGATCCACAAACTGGTTGAGGTAAATACCTGCCTCAGCCAGCTCGACCATAACGATCTGGCCGACTACGAGCGCAATAAAATCATGCGCCGTTTGCGCCAATTGGTGGCGCAATCCTGGCATACCGACGAGATGCGCAAAAACCGCCCATCACCGATCGACGAAGCCAAATGGGGCTTTGCGGTAGTAGAAAATAGCCTGTGGGAAGGTGTGCCTGCGTTCCTGCGCGAATTTAACGAGCAGTTGGAAAACTCCATCGATTACCGCCTGCCGGTAGAAGCCGTGCCCATTCGCTTCACCTCCTGGATGGGCGGCGACCGCGACGGTAACCCGAACGTCACGGCTGAAATCACTCGCCATGTGCTGCTTTTAAGCCGCTGGAAAGCCTGCGATCTGTTTACCCGCGATATTCAGGTGCTGGTCTCTGAGCTGTCGATGACCGAATGTACCCCGGAACTGCGTGAATTGGCCGGTGGTGCCGACGTACAAGAGCCGTATCGCGAACTGATGAAACGCCTGCGCAGCCAACTGATGAGCTCCCAGGCGTATCTGGAAGGGCGGCTGAAAGGCGAACGCGTGCTGCGTCCGCACGATCTGCTGGAAAACAATGAGCAGCTATGGGAACCGCTGTACGCCTGTTATCAATCGCTGGTGGCCTGCGGCATGGGGATCATCGCCAACGGTCAACTGTTAGACACCCTGCGCCGCGTGCGCTGTTTCGGCGTGCCGCTGGTGCGCATCGACGTGCGCCAGGAAAGCACCCGCCATACCGAAGCCATCGCTGAACTGACCCGCTATCTGGGGCTGGGTGATTACGAAAGCTGGTCTGAAGCCGATAAGCAGGCCTTCCTGATCCGCGAACTGAACTCCAAGCGCCCGCTGGTGCCGCTGAAGTGGGAACCGAGTGCCGATACTCAGGAAGTGCTGGAAACCTGCCGCGTGGTTGCAGAAGCGCCACAGGGTTCGATCGCCGCCTATGTGATCTCCATGGCACGCACGCCGTCTGACGTGCTGGCGGTACATTTGCTGCTGAAAGAAGCCGGATGCCCCTTCGCGCTGCCGGTAGCACCGCTGTTCGAAACCCTCGACGATCTGAACAATGCCGATGACGTGATGACTCAGTTGCTGAATATCGACTGGTATCGCGGCTTTATTCAGGGCAAACAGATGGTGATGATCGGCTATTCCGACTCGGCGAAAGATGCTGGCGTGATGGCGGCCTCCTGGGCGCAGTACCGCGCACAGGACGCGTTGATCAAAACCTGTGAAAAAGCCGGTGTGGCGCTGACGCTGTTCCATGGCCGTGGCGGTTCGATTGGCCGTGGCGGCGCACCAGCCCATGCTGCTCTGCTGTCGCAACCGCCGGGCAGCCTGAAAGGCGGCCTGCGCGTCACCGAGCAGGGCGAGATGATCCGCTTCAAGTTCGGCCTGCCAGAAGTCACCATCAGCAGCCTGGCGCTGTACACCAGTGCAGTATTGGAAGCCAACCTGTTGCCGCCGCCGGAGCCGAAAACAGAGTGGCGTTCGCTGATGGATGAGTTGTCCGAGACCTCGTGCAAAATGTATCGCGGTTACGTGCGTGAAAACCCGGACTTCGTGCCCTATTTCCGCGCCGCAACGCCGGAGCAGGAACTGGGCAAACTGCCGTTGGGTTCGCGCCCGGCCAAGCGCCGCCCGAACGGTGGCGTTGAAAGCCTGCGCGCTATTCCGTGGATCTTCGCCTGGACGCAGAACCGCCTGATGCTGCCCGCCTGGCTGGGTGCCGGTGCAGGTTTGCAGGAGGCGGTGAAGGCCGGCAAGCAAGACCAGTTGGAAGCCATGTGCCGCAACTGGCCGTTCTTCTCGACCCGTATCGCGATGCTGGAAATGGTATTTTCCAAAACCGATCTGTGGCTGGCGGAATACTACGATCAGCGCCTGGTGGATAAATCGCTGTGGCCGTTGGGTAAACAGCTGCGCGATCAGTTGGAAAGCGATATCAAAGTGGTGCTGACCATTGCCAACGACGACAACCTGATGGCAGATCTGCCGTGGATCGCCGAATCCATCGCGCTGCGTAACGTTTACACCGATCCGCTCAACGTGCTGCAGGCTGAACTGTTGCACCGTTTACGCCAGCAGGAGCAGCCGGACGCGCGGGTTGAACAGGCGCTGATGGTGACTATCGCCGGCGTGGCCGCCGGGATGCGTAATACGGGTTAGTTATTCCACCGGTCGACAAAAAGCGCGGTGAATGCACCGCGCTTTTCAATAACTCTCAAAATATCAGGCAATTGCCGGACGAACCCCTAAGGTGTGGCAGATGGCATAGCTCATTTCCGCACGATTCAGCGTATAGAAATGGAAATCCTTCACCCCTTCGCGGCTGAGGATCTTCACCATATCCATCGCAATATTGGCACCAACCATTTTGCGGGTTTCCGGATCGTCATCCAGCCCGGCAAACATGCTGGTCATCCAGCTTGGCACGCGCACGTTGGTCATGGCGGCAAAGCGCTGTAACTGCTTGAAGTTGGAAACCGGCAGGATCCCCGGCACGATTTCCACGTCAATCCCGGTCGCCACGCAGCGATCGCGAAAACGCAGGTAACTCTCTACGTCAAAGAAAAACTGGGTAATCGCCCGGTTGGCACCCGCATCAATTTTGCGCTTCAGGTTGATCAGGTCCGCCTGAGCGCTTTTCGCTTCCGGGTGCACTTCCGGATAGGCCGCAACAGAGATGTCAAAATCGCCGACGTCTTTCAGCAGCGTGACCAGATCGGCAGCGTACATTTCCGGCTTGCCGCTGCCCGGTGGCAGATCGCCGCGCAGGGCAACGATATGACGGATACCGCTGTTCCAGTAATCGGCAGCAATATCCCGCAACTGCGCCGGGCTGGCGTCGATACAGGTCAGATGCGGTGCGGCATCCAGACCGGTACGCTCTTTAATACCTTTGATGATGCTGTGGGTGCGATCGCGCTCACCGGAGTTGGCACCGTAGGTCACGGAGACAAATTTAGGCTTGAGACTGCTCAGACGATCGATCGACTGCCACAGGGTGTCTTCCATTTCGCTAGTACGCGGCGGGAAAAACTCGAACGACACATTAATCTGGCCGCTTAACTCCGCCAGACTCTGATTCAGCGCTTCCCGCTGGTTTGCGTGAAAAAAACTCATACCCTGTCCGCCTCTTATCGATCACTATTTTGCTTTATTTTAGTAAGCGTCTATACGTTTAGACGTCTAGATAGAAAATGCCGTATGTGGCCTAAAGAGTCAACAGGAAAATGAGGGGGATACGATGAGTAATCCTCACCCAACATGAGAGAGTTTCATGATCGTGCTAACGGCGGGAAAAAAACCGGGCGCCGTATGCTGCGCCCGTTGAGGATTAAAGCAGTTGCGCCAGGCGGTTAAGATCCGACTGAATCGCACCGGCAGTCACATCGCGCCCCGCCCCTGGCCCACGAATGACCAGCGGGTTATCACGATACCAGCGGCTCTCGATGGCAAACACGTTGTCGCACGGCAACAGCGAAGCCAACGGGTGTTCTGGCCGCACAGCTTCGACGCCGACGCGTGCCTTACCGTTGGCGTCAAAACGCGCGACGTGGCGCAGCACCAGCCCCATTTCGCTGGCGGCTTCGAAACGTTGCAGCATTTGCTGGTTCAGCGCATCGCCGTTTTCAAAGAACTGATCGATGGACCCTCGCTCCGCTCCGGCAGGCACCAGAGACTCCACACGTACCTGATTCGGTTCAATGTCGTAACCCGCCTCACGCGCCAGGATCACCAGCTTGCGCATCACATCCTGCCCGGAGAGATCCACACGTGGATCCGGCTCCGTCAGGCCCTGTTGCCAGGCCTGCTCCACCAGTTCGGTGAACGGTACCGTGCCGTCAAACTGCAGGAACAACCAAGATAAGGTGCCAGAGAAAATACCGCTGATCGCCAGGATACTGTCGCCGCTGTCGCGCAGATCGCGCACGGTATGGTTCACCGGTAAACCGGCACCCACGGTGGCGTTATACAACCAGTGGCTACCGGTTTTAGCGAACGCATCACGGATCTGGCGGTAGTTACCACTGCCTGACGCCCCCGCCAGTTTGTTGGCACTGATGACGTGGAAACCGTAACTGGCAAAATCCAGATACTGTTCTGCCAGATTGTCACTGGCGGTCACGTCAAGCACCACCAGATCGTCAAACGGATGGGCACGCATCCACAGAAACAGCGACTCTTCATCCAGTTCCTGGGCTTCTTCTTCAAAGAACGCCAGCGCGCGGCTGGTATCCAGCCCCTCGTAATTCAGCAGGCTGCGGCGGCTATCCACCACGCCTGCCAATGTGAATTCAAAGCCGCTGCGCGCCGAGAGGTTTTTCTGCTCGCGGGCAAACAGTTCCAGCCAGCGTGAACCGATGTTGCCCTTGCCGAACAACACCAGACCAATGCGTTTTTCCGCACGGAACAGCGTCTGATGCAGGCCCTGAATCAGCAGCCCAGTCGGCCCCTGGCGCAGCACCGCCACCAGGCTGATGCCATCCTCTGCCTGCCAGATAAACTCCACCGGCTGATCGTTCAACTGCTGGTAAAAACGATGGCTGTGCAGCGGATTCTTGCACACGCCCGCCCCCACCAGCGCCACCAGCGCCAGCCCTTCACGCAGTTGCAGCTCACCCGGTAACACCGCCTCTTGCAGAATACGTAAGACGCTGTTCACCACTTCCGAGGTGTAGCACAGTTGGATCAGGTTACGGTCAGGATGGATACCCACGGCTAACGGTTTGACCTGCCCAAGCTTGAGCACCTGTTCCAACTCCTTCTGCGCCAGCTTGAAGTCGTGCCGCGGCGCCACGCTGAATTCAATCAGGCAAACGTCATCATGGCTGGTCACGATTTTGGCACCGGTACCCGAAGCCAGCACGCGTTCGATGCGTGTCGACCCTTGTTCCGGTTGGTAGCTGCAGCGCAGTTGCAGATCGATGTCACTGCCGGAAACCGGCTGCAGCGTGCGGGTATGCAGTACCGGCGCCGCCAGGCGAGCCAGTTCGCTGGCTTCATCCAGGCGCAGCAGCGGCAGCAGGCAGGCATCTTTCACCTTGCGCGGATCGGCACTGTACACCCCGGCGACGTCGCTCCAGATGGTGACGCGCGCCACACCGGCCAAAGCACCGATCTGCGTAGCCGAGTAGTCACTGCCGTTACGCCCGAGCAGCACGGTTTCACCGGCGTCGTTACGTGAAATAAAACCGGTCACCACCAGGCGTTTGCCAGGATGCTGTGCCAACAGTTGCTGCAATAAAGGGTAGGAGCGGCCTTCGTCCACCTGCGGTTGCGCCGCACGTTCAGCACGCAGAAAATCACGCGCATCCAGCCATACGGCCTGCATATCCTGCTTGTTCAACACGGCGGCCATCAGGCGTGCCGACCAGATTTCACCATGGCCGACCACTTCGGCGTACACCGCGTCATCGACTTTACCGTCCAGCAAGGCTGCCAGACGCTCAAGATCGTGAATGAATTCGGCAATCAATGGCTCGGCCGTTTCCGGTGGTAACAAGCCGCCGATCAGTTCGCTGTGATAACGGCGCAGCGTTTGCTGCACCTGATAGGCGGAAAGGCGATCGCTCTGGCTCAGCTTCAGCCAGCTAATCAGCTGGTTGGTGGTGCTACCGGCCGCCGAAACCACCATCATGTCACCGGCTTGGCTATATTCAGCCATAATCCCGGCGACCCGCAGATAACACTTCACATCAGCCAGGCTACTGCCACCAAACTTGTGCAGTTGACGCCCGTTCACCGCCCCTGCTACCGCAATTGCATTCATGCTTACCTCGTTGCCGCCGCCTGGAAGGCTTGTTCCAGATCGGCAATCAAATCATCACAGTCTTCAATACCCACGGAAATACGCAGCAGGCTTTCGGAAATACCGGCTGCCGCACGGGCTTCTGGTGCCATCCCGGCGTGAGTCATGGTCGCCGCGTGCGAGATCAGGCTTTCTACCCCACCCAATGATTCCGCCAGCGTAAACAGTTCCAGGGCCGACAGGAAACGCCGTAACAGCGCTTCGTCACCGTCCAGTTCAAAGCTGAGCATGGCACCAAACCCACGTTGCTGGCGGCACGCAATTTCATGGCCAGGGTTTTCTGGCAGAGAAGGATGATACAGCTTTTTGACCAGCGGTTGCTGCTGTAAATAGCTGACAATCGCCCCGGCGTTGTGCTGTGCCGCCTTGATGCGCGGTGACAGGGTACGGATGCCGCGCAGCAGCAGATAGCTGTCGAATGCACCGCCGGTAACACCAATGTTATTCGCCCACCACGCCAGTTCCACCGCCAGTTGCGGATCCTTGGCAATCACTGCGCCGGCAACCACGTCAGAATGGCCGTTGAGGTATTTTGTACAGGAATGCACCACCAGATCGGCACCCAACGCCAGCGGCTGTTGCAAGGCCGGGCTGAGGAAGGTGTTATCCACCACCGCCAGCGCACCGGCAGCATGCGCCGCGTTGCAGATGGCTGCAATATCCACCACGCGCAGCAGTGGATTGCTTGGGCTTTCGATCAGCACCAGCTTCGGCTTTTGCGCCAGCGCCTGCTGCAACGCGGCCTCATTCCCCTGATCGACAAACAGCACGCGATAGGCACCGCGCTTACTAAGGCTATCGAACAGGCGATAGCTGCCGCCGTAACAGTCGTGCGGAGCCACCAGCAGATCGCCCGGTTTCAGCAGCACGGTCGTCACCAGATGGATCGCCGACATCCCGCTACCGGTCATCACCGCGCCAGCCCCGCCCTCCAGTTCCGCCAGCGCACGTTGCACCACATCGCGCGTCGGGTTACCACGGCGTGAATAATCATGGGCACGGGGCTGGTTGAAATCGGTGAAATTATAAGTGCTCGAAAGGTGGATCGGCGGGACAACGCAGCCGTACTGTTCGTCGTCATTCAGACCGCTACGCACGGCAATGGTGGCTGGTTTACGCGTCATAGGGTGGCTCGGCTCTCGGAAAGTGGGTAAATGAGGCCTAAAGATTACCTGCGGCGCAAATAGACGTCAATACATCTGGACATCTAAACTTCTTTGCGTATAGATTGAGCAAAGCCGCAATACCCGCTAAAATTGTAGCGGTTTGTTATGGCGATAAGATGTTAAGGCAAAAATACCGCTGTAAAGGTTTAGCAAGAGTCGCAATTCGGTGAATCTTATCGCGCAGAATCGACATTTATTAGTGAGAACAGTGAAGATCGGGCATAATTGGCCGGTTTCTAGAATGTATACCCCAAATAATGCGGGTTGCTTGTCGGCGGCAAGCGAGTGAGTCCCTGGGCGCATAGCCGACGATGCAGCCAGGATGAACGCGTGCAGCCAACACCCAAGCAACGTGAAGTATGAAAGGTATAGTCATTTTTCTGACAATTTTTAAGGTATCCCATGGCTGAGTGGAACGGCGAGTATGTCAGCCCTTACGCTGAACACGGTAAAAAAAGCGAGCAAGTAAAAAAAATCACGGTATCCATTCCGCTGAAGGTCCTGAAGATCCTGACCGATGAACGAACCCGTCGCCAGGTCAACAACCTGCGCCACGCGACCAACAGCGAATTGCTGTGCGAAGCATTTCTGCACGCCTTTACCGGCCAGCCGCTGCCAAACGATGAAGATCTGCGCAAAGAGCGCAGCGATGAAATCCCGGAAGCCGCGAAAGTGCTGATGCGTGAATTGGGTGTGGATCCCGATACCTGGGATTATTGAGCCCGGCCTGCCCATGCAGGTAGCAGGAACGAAAAAAGGCGCCGAGGGCGCCTTTTTCATCTGACAGTAAGAAATCTTATTTCTTAGTGCCTGGTACGCTGAAACGCTTGTTGAAGCGGTCTACGCGGCCACCGGTAGCAACATCACGCTGCTTGCCAGTGTAGAACGGGTGGCATTCGCCACAAACGTCCAGGTTCAGATCGTGACCCACGGTAGAGCGGATTTTGATCACGTTACCGCAAGAGCAGCTAGCAGTAACTTCTTCGTATTTTGGGTGGATACCTTGTTTCATGGGAAACCTCAGTTAAGGCCGTGTCGCTATCCAGCCCTGTTCCGCCAGACACCACACGTGGTTGATAAATTTTGATACGGAATTATATCAAAGGCGGCAAATTATACAGAATTAAATGGACTGCGCAAACGGAACCGCACATTTATACCCGCCTTCCTGCAACGCGAATTATTTAGGGTATCGTGGCCTGCGGTGTAAACTAGCCAACACTTTTTTCTATCTGGATCGCCACATGCCCGTTGTACAGGTCGCTTTACCGGTTCCCCTCGCTCGTACCTTCGATTATCTGCTGCCAGAAGGTGTGCAGCCGGTCATCGGCGCGCGCGTTGGCGTGCCCTGGGGAACGCAACGGGCGATCGGGATTGTGGTCGGTTGCAGCGAAACCAGCGAACTGCCGCTGGAAAAGCTGAAACCCATCGACAGCCTGCTGGATAACGGCTCGTTGTTCTCCCCCAGCCTGTGGCGCATCCTGTTGTGGGCCAGCGAGTACTACCATTACCCGATCGGTGAAGTGTTGTTCCATGCATTGCCGATCCTGCTGCGTCAGGGTAAACCGGCTGAAACAGCCCCACTGTGGCAATGGTTTGCCACCGAACAAGGGCGTGCCACACCGCCGGAAAGCCTCAAACGCGCCCCCAAGCAACAACAAGCGCTGGCGGCATTGTTGCAACGCCCGATCTATCGTCACCAGGTCAGCGAACTGGCCTTAACCGAAAGCGCGCTACAGGCATTGCGTACCAAAGGGTTGAGCGATCTCCGTGCTCAAGCGCTGGCAACGCAAGACTGGCGGCCCGGCTTTGAGGTCCTCGGCGAACGGCTGCGGCTCAATACCGAGCAAGCCACTGCGGTCGGTGCTATCCGCAGTGAGGACGATCGTTTCGCCGCCTGGCTGCTGGCCGGGGTGACAGGCTCTGGTAAGACCGAAGTCTATCTCAGCGTACTGGAAAATATTCTGGCAAAAGGCAAGCAGGCGCTGGTATTGGTGCCGGAAATCGGCCTGACGCCGCAGACCATCGCCCGTTTCCGCGAACGGTTTAACGCGCCGGTAGACGTGCTGCATTCCGGCCTGAACGACAGCGAACGGCTGGCGGTGTGGCTGCGCGCCCGCAGCGGTGAGGCCGCCATTGTGATCGGCACCCGTTCGGCGCTGTTCACCCCATTTTCGCGCCTTGGGGTGATTATCATCGACGAAGAACACGACAGCTCTTATAAACAGCAGGAAGGCTGGCGCTACCATGCCCGTGATCTGGCGGTGTTCCGTGCCCATGAAGAAAACATCCCCATGGTGATGGGATCTGCCACTCCGGCGCTGGAAACGCTGCACAACGTGCAACTGGGTAAATACCGCCAGCTAAAACTGACTCAGCGGGCGGGTAATGCCAAACCAGCCAATCAACACCTGATCGATCTGAAAGGTTTGCCGCTGAAGGTCGGATTATCACAACCCCTGCTGAAAAGCATGCAGCACCATTTGAAAAACGGCAATCAGGTGATGCTGTTCCTCAACCGCCGTGGTTATGCTCCTGCGTTGTTATGCCACGAATGCGGCTGGATCGCCGAATGCCAGCGCTGTGACCACTACTACACCCTTCACCAGAATCAACGCCAGTTGCGTTGCCACCACTGCGACAGCCAGCGCCCGGTGCCGCACCAGTGCCCGCACTGTGGATCCACGCATCTGGTCTCGGTCGGCGTAGGCACTGAGCAATTAGAGAACGAGCTGGCGCCGCTGTTCCCAGAAACAGCCATTACCCGTATCGATCGTGATACCACCAGCCGCAAAGGTTCGCTGGAACAACATCTGGCCGATATTCACCGCGGCGGCCCACGCATCCTGATCGGCACCCAAATGCTGGCAAAAGGCCACCACTTCCCCGATGTGACGCTGGTTGCACTGCTGGACGTCGACGGTGCCCTGTTCTCCGCCGATTTCCGCTCTGCCGAGCGTTTCGCCCAGCTGTATACCCAGGTTTCTGGCCGGGCCGGGCGTGCTGGCAAACAGGGAGAGGTGCTGTTGCAAACCCATCACCCGGAACACCCTCTGCTACAGATCCTGTTGCAACAAGGCTACGATGCCTTTGCCAAACAGACGCTGGCGGAGCGCAACAGCGTATTTCTGCCGCCTTATACCAGCCACATTATCGTGCGTTCAGAAGATCACGATAACCAGCAGGCCCCGCTGTTCTTACAACAGCTGCGCAATCTGCTGGAAGCCAGCCCGCTGAAGGACGACTCGCTCTGGGTCATGGGCCCGGTTCCGGCATTGCAGTCGAAGCGTGGTGGCCGTTTCCGCTGGCAGTTGCTGCTGCAACACCCTTCCCGGCGTTTGCTGCAGCATCTGATGAAAACCACGTTGCCGCTGATCGGCACCCTGCCACAGGCACGGAAAGTAAAATGGATGCTGGATGTTGATCCCATCGACAGTTGAACCCGGAGCAATCTGATTCAGCCACTGGTGTGCAAACGTTTACCCTGGAAATTGCGAGCTAACGCGAAAAAACCTCCTTATGTCACACTTTTTATGAAATTTAGGTAACAAAAGCAGGCCGTAATCTGTTTAGAATGTCTGTGCGGGGATTTCTTTCACCCGAGCAACCTGATGAAAGCTTTAAACGTGGATGGCGCTAACAATAACAACACCACCGCACGCCAGAATGTATGAGTCAATCCCAGTTGTCGCGTTGGCATGTGGCTAACGCAAGGAGAAAGGCGTTGGAACACAAGAAAGAACTATCCATGGCCACCATGAAAGACGTCGCTGAAATGGCTGGCGTTTCAACGGCAACCGTGTCGCGTGCGCTGATGAATCCAGAAAAGGTGTCAACGCCGACGCGCCAGAAAGTGGAACAGGCCGTGCTGGCCGTGGGTTACTCCCCTCATGCCCTCTCACGCAACATCAAGCGCAATGAATCCCGCACCATCCTGGTGATCGTCCCCGACATCTGCGATCCGTTTTTTGCCGACGTGATCCAAGGGATCGAGCAAACTGCAGCACAACAGGGTTATCTGGTGCTGATCGGCGACTGCGCGCAACAGAATCAGCAGGAACGTACCTTCGTTAACTTGATCATCACCAAACAAATTGACGGTATGCTGCTGCTCGGTTCCAACCTGCCGTTTGACGCCAGCAAGGAAGAGCAGCGCAACCTGCCACCGATGGTGATGGCCAACGAATTTGCACCGGAGCTGGAACTGCCAACGGTGCATATCGATAACCTGACCGCCGCCTTCGAAGCCGTGCACTATCTGCACCAGCTTGGCCACAAGCAGATCGCCTGCGTGGCGGGGCCGGAACACATGCCGCTGAGCCACTACCGGCTGCAAGGTTACATTCAGGCACTACGCCGTAATGGTATTGGCGTTGAAAGCAGTTATATTACCCGGGGTGATTTCACCTACGAAGCCGGCGCTCAGGCACTGAAAACGCTGATGGCGCTGCCAAAACCCCCTACCGCCATCTTCTGCCACAACGATGTCATGGCAATTGGGGTGTTATATCAGGCTAAAAAGCTGGGCTTGCGGGTACCGCAGGATCTCTCCGTTGTCGGCTTTGACGATATCAAACTGACGCAGTATTGTGATCCCCCTTTAACCACGGTGGCACAACCGCGTTTCCAGATCGGCCAGCAAGCAATGTTGCTGCTGCTGGAGCAGTTGCACGGGCAAACGGTAAACAGCGGATCGCGCCTGTTGGACAGCGAATTGATTATCCGTGGCAGCACTGCGGCCCCGAAACGCTAGTCAAACATTTTTGGGTTAAGTAACATGGCGGACCCAAAGCCTATCAAATAGGTATAATTATTGTTGTGGTCGCGGCTGCCAAAGCATTCACTGCCCGGCAAGCATGACCCGTCAAACAGCCTAGAGGATAGGCTTTAACCTCATCAGAACACAGCGGAATTAGAGTGGCACAGAGAGACTATGTAAGCCGCGGGCGCTCAGGAGCAGCGCGGCGCAAGACCCCCAGCCGTAAAAAACGCAGTTCCCCGAAGGTATCCAAAACCGTGGTGGCGCTCGCTGTCGCCCTTCTGGTGGTCTTTATCGGTGGCCTCTATTTCATTACGCACAACAAGCCGGACGATGCACCGCTCCTGCCTGCGCACGGTATCCGCCCTGGTAACGGCCTGCCGCCGAAGCCGGAAGAGCGTTGGCGCTATATCAAAGAGCTGGAGAATCGCCAGATTGGCGTGCAATCACCCACTGAACCTACGGCCGGCGGTGAGATCAACTCTAAAACCCAACTGACCGACGAGCAGCGCCAACTGCTGGAACAGATGCAGGCCGATATGCAACAGCGCCCGACGCAGTTGTCTGAGGTGCCTTATAACGATCCATCGCAACTGCGCAATAATGGCCACCAGCAACAGATACCGCAACAGCCAGTGCAACAGCAGATGCAGCAGCAACCGGTGCAGCAGCAGGTGAACCCGCCGCGCAACCCGTTCAATAACGGTGTAGTACCGGTGCAGCAGCACCAACCGAAGCCGCAGACGGTCACGCCACCGGCCCCCACCCGGCAGCCAGAACCGAAACCGGAACCGAAGCCTCAACCAAAGCCGGAAGTGAAACCGGAGGCAAAACCGGAAACGGCCAAGCAGGAAACCAAACCTGAGCAGAAACAGAAGTGGATGGTGCAATGTGGTTCGTTCCGTGCTTCGGATCAGGCCGAATCGGTACGCGCGCAACTGGCATTTGAAGGCATTGAAAGCCGCATAACCTCAGGCGGTGGCTGGAACCGCGTGATGTTGGGCCCCTACAGCAGCCGCGCGGCCGCAGACAAAACCCTGGCCCGTCTGAAAGCTTCCGGCATGTCAAGTTGCATTCCCCTCGCCGTTGGGGGTTGAAAAGCGCCACCGCACCCCCAACTATACTCTCAATATATGCCCCGTTGTTTCTGCCTCGGCAGAGACAACGGGGTCTTCTTTCCGTCTGCAACGAGGGTCTGCTCGTGACAACAATTGTAAGCGTACGCCGCAACGGCCAGGTAGTGATCGGTGGCGATGGCCAGGCCACACTGGGCAACACGGTCATGAAGGGCAACGTCAAGAAAGTCCGTCGCCTGTATAACGATAAAGTGATTGCCGGTTTCGCTGGCGGTACTGCTGACGCCTTCACGCTGTTCGAGCTGTTTGAGCGCAAGCTGGAGATGCACCAGGGCCATCTGGTGAAAGCCGCCGTTGAGTTGGCGAAAGACTGGCGCACTGACCGTATGCTGCGCAAACTCGAAGCCCTGCTGGCGGTGGCGGATGAAAACGCTTCGCTGATCATCACGGGTAACGGTGATGTGGTGCAGCCAGAAAATGATTTGATCGCCATCGGCTCCGGCGGCCCTTACGCCCAGTCGGCGGCCCGTGCGCTGTTGGAAAATACCGAACTGAGCGCCCGCGAGATCGTTGAGAAATCCCTTAACATCGCCGGTGACATCTGTATTTACACCAACCATTACCACACCATTGAAGAATTACCTTCCAAAGCGTAAGGATCGAATACTATGTCTGAAATGACCCCGCGCGAAATCGTCAGCGAACTCGACAGCTACATCATTGGCCAGAACAAGGCCAAACGCGCTGTTGCCATTGCCCTGCGCAACCGCTGGCGCCGGATGCAGCTCAACGAGACGCTGCGTCACGAAGTGACCCCAAAAAATATCCTGATGATCGGGCCGACCGGCGTCGGTAAAACCGAGATCGCCCGCCGCCTGGCCAAACTGGCCAATGCGCCGTTTATCAAAGTAGAAGCCACCAAGTTCACCGAAGTAGGCTATGTTGGTAAAGAAGTGGATTCCATCATCCGCGATCTGACCGATGCCGCGGTGAAGATGGTGCGCCTGCAATCGATCGAGAAAAACCGTACCCGTGCCGAAGAAATGGCCGAAGAGCGTATTCTCGACGTGCTGATCCCACCGGCCAAAAACAACTGGGGCCAGCCAGAAGAACAGCATGAACCTTCTGCCGCACGTCAGGCATTCCGCAAAAAGCTGCGTGAAGGCCAGTTGGATGATAAAGAGATCGAAATCGATCTCGCCGCCGCACCGATGGGCGTCGAAATCATGGCTCCTCCGGGCATGGAAGAGATGACCAACCAGTTACAGTCGATGTTCCAGAACCTCGGCGGGCAAAAACAGAAACCACGCAAGCTGAAGATCAAAGAGGCTTTCAAACTGCTGGTGGAAGAAGAAGCCGCCAAGCTGGTGAACCCGGAAGAGCTGAAAGAGCAGGCGGTGGAAGCCGTTGAGCAGCACGGCATCGTGTTTATCGATGAGATCGACAAAATCTGTAAGCGTGGTGGCCAAAGCTCCGGCCCGGACGTTTCCCGCGAAGGCGTGCAGCGCGATCTGCTGCCGTTGGTGGAAGGCTGCACGGTGTCTACCAAGCACGGTATGGTGAAGACCGATCACATCCTGTTTATCGCCTCCGGCGCTTTCCAGACCGCCAGCCCTTCCGATCTGATCCCGGAACTGCAGGGCCGCTTGCCAATCCGCGTTGAGCTGCAAGCGCTGACAACGGAAGACTTCGAGCGTATTCTGACCGAGCCCAGTGCATCGCTGACCGAGCAGTACAAAGCGCTGATGGGCACCGAAGGCGTGACGATCGACTTCACTGCCGAAGGTATCCGCCGCATTGCCGAAGCCGCCTGGCAGGTGAACGAAAGCACCGAAAACATCGGCGCACGCCGCTTGCATACCGTGCTGGAGCGTCTGATGGAAGATATTTCCTACGATGCGAGTGAAATTAACGGTCAATCCATTACAATTGACGCCGATTACGTGCGCAATCACCTGGATGAACTGGTAGCGGATGAAGATCTGAGTCGTTTTATCCTATAATCGCGCTATCCCCAAGTGGCTTCACGTTGCAGGAAGACGGTCACCCCCCAGCAACGTGAAGAGCGATGGGTATATCACTGTCCTGTCGATCATTGAACATCACCGCCAGCCCTCTGGCTGCGTGAAAGATCAAGGATATGTGTGGGAGGCTCTGCCTCCCACATTTATTTCGAACGGACACCGCCTTTTGACTTACTGAAGCGAAACATGAGCTTATCAACCCCCACCACCCCTGCTAAAGCCTGGCTGGAAAGTTTACGACCGCGCACCCTGCCGTTGGCGTTTGCCTCCATCGTTGTCGGTTCCGCCATCGCCGCCTGGCAAGGCAGCCTCAAGCCGGGTGTCGCCCTGCTGGCGCTGCTGACCGCTGGCCTGTTACAGATCCTCTCCAATCTGGCGAATGATTACGGCGATGCAATAAAAGGCAGTGATAAGGAAGATCGTATCGGCCCGCTGCGCGGTATGCAGAAAGGGATGATCACCCAGGCTCAGATGAAGCGGGCGCTAGTGCTGACGGTTATTTTGATCGCCATCTCCGGCTGCTGGCTGATTGCTGTTGCCTGCGAAAAACCCAGCGATGTGGTGGGCTTCCTGGTCTTGGGTGGCTTGGCGATTGTCGCAGCCATTACCTATACCGTGGGTAATAAACCCTATGGTTACCTGGGGTTAGGCGATATTTCGGTGCTGGTGTTTTTCGGTTGGCTCAGCGTGGCAGGCTCGCATTACCTGCAGACGCATACCTTTGACAGCATCGTGATGTTGCCGGCGACCGCTTGTGGTCTGTTGGCGGCGGCAGTGCTCAACATCAACAATCTGCGCGATATCGAAAGCGATCGCCTCAACGGTAAAAATACCCTGGCGGTGCGCCTCGGGCCGCAGAAGGCACGCTATTATCATGCCTTCCTGCTGATTGCCGCAGTGGTGTGCTTCGCCCTGTTTACCCTGCTCAATCTGCACAGTCTGTGGGGCTGGCTGTTTGTGCTGGCCATACCGCTCTTGTTGCGCCACGGCCTGCGCGTGCTGCGCGATCCCACCGCCATCGGTATGCGCCCGATGCTGGAGCACATGGTGAAAGCGGCATTGCTGGCTAATCTGTTATTCGCCATTGGTGTAGTGCTCAGTTAAAAACTGATGATTTTGCCAACAGGGCGCATAAAGGGATATACTGATTATTCCAGCGGCAAACTGACGTAAAATCCTATGAAATACGATACTTCCGAACTTTGTGATATCTATCAGGAAGAGGTCAACGTAGTTGAACCTCTGTTCTCTAATTTTGGCGGGCGTACTTCATTTGGCGGGCAAATCACCACGGTGAAATGCTTCGAGGATAACGGCCTGCTGTTCGAACTGCTCGAAGAAAATGGCCGTGGCCGCGTGTTGCTGATCGACGGCGGTGGCTCTGTGCGCCGCGCATTGATCAACGCCGAGCTGGCGCGCCTGGCAACCCAGAATGAATGGGAAGGCATCGTGGTTTACGGTGCGGTACGCCAGGTGGACGATCTGGAAGAGTTGGACATCGGTATTCAGGCTATGGCGGCAATCCCGGTGGGGGCAACCAGTGAAGGCGTGGGTGAGAGTGATATCCGCGTCAACTTCGGGGGCGTCACCTTCTTCTCTGGCGATCACCTCTACGCCGACAATACCGGTATCATTCTTTCTGAAGATCCTCTTGATATCGAGTAACTGCAGAATATGAAGAAGGGCGCCTCGGCGCCCTTTTTGATCGTGGCTAACGGACGGTGTTAAACCTCTTCCATCTTGCCCAGCAGTGCACGCAAGCGTTCTTGCCAAATATGCTGTTCTTCTTTCAGTTGCTGATTCTCACGCGCCAGCGCTTCGTGGTTACCCGCAGCGTTCTGAACGTCTTGAGACAGGGCATTATTCTTCTCTTTCAGTTCTTCAATTTCCATCTGCAACAACGTGATGGTATCAATCGCCTGCTGAACTTTTGCTTCCAGTTTTTCAAATACTTCAAATGACATTCTTCAGTCCCCTCATGGTAGCAAGGCGTACATCTATAAGTAGCGCCGCAACGTCGGTTGCAGCTACTGCGAATATGCATCGCGCCAAATGACACGCGCTTATGGAAAACGCGCTTGTCTCAATAAAACGCTTCTTTCAATAAAAACGATTGTATGTAGCCTGCCTCCCACTGTCTAGCAACATACCGGCCCAACACGCAGTCTGTTGCAATTTTCCTGCCACCACTTGCAGAAAAAACTGAAAATCCACTTCTACTACTTCGCTGTTGTTAACAAACGGTAATCAAATCAGTGGTCAGATCACACTTTCATAGTTCATAAAAGACACCAAATAACGCGAATACGCTCAATTTTATGACGAGCCACACACATTTTGATTTCGCTATTTCTCGTTTATGTTCGTTAACGATAAATTCACATCACGTCCTCAACCAATAAGTGGACGAGATGAAAGACTACTGTACCCACAGGCTACAGCGCGCAACGTGCCAAGCCTGTATACCCAGCAGGGTATAAACCTATAACCGTCGTCTGCAGGACAATAATATTATGAGCCAAACTACCAGTCCGACTTTAAAGGGCCAGTGTATCGCGGAATTTCTCGGTACCGGCCTGTTGATTTTTTTTGGCGTAGGCTGCGTTGCAGCGCTGAAACTGGCGGGTGCCAGCTTCGGTCAGTGGGAAATCAGTATTATTTGGGGCCTGGGCGTTGCCATGGCCATTTATCTGACCGCCGCGATCTCCGGCGCACACCTGAACCCGGCAGTGACGCTGGCGCTCTGGTTGTTTGCCTGCTTTGACGGCCGCAAAGTGCTCCCTTACATCGTGGCGCAGATTGCCGGTGCCTTCTGCGCTGCGGCACTGGTCTACGGATTGTATTACAACCTGTTCTTCGATTTTGAAAATGCCCATCAGATGGTGCGCGGCAGTGACGAAAGCCTAGCACTGGCCGGTATCTTCTCTACCTACCCGAACGCCCACATCTCCGTCGGCCAGGCTTTCCTGGTGGAAACGGTCATCACCGCCATCCTGATGTGCCTGATTCTGGCCCTGACCGACGATGGCAACGGTATACCGCGTGGCCCATTGGCCCCACTGCTGATCGGTATTCTGATTGCCGTCATCGGTGCCTCTATGGGACCATTAACCGGCTTCGCACTGAACCCGGCCCGTGACTTCGGCCCGAAACTGTTCGCTTATCTGGCAGGCTGGGGCAACGTGGCGTTTACCGGTGCGCGCGACATCCCTTACTTCCTGGTACCGATCTTTGGCCCTATCGTCGGTGCTGGCCTGGGAGCCTTTGGCTACCGCGCCCTGATTGGTCGCCATCTGCCTTGTGACGTTTGCGTTGAAGAAGATCAGCCCACTGCCAAGCCAGAACAGCGTAATGCGTGATTGGCATAGTTCTATACCCAATGGATTTCAAGATGCAGGTAGGCGGCAACTGAGTGAATCCCGATGAGCTTACTCAGGTAAGTGATTCGGGTGAACGAGGGCAGCCAACAACCCTGCAACTTGAAAGACGACGGGTATAACGGTTAACAACAACAGGATTAAGCTCATGACAACAGAAAAAAAATACATTGTCGCTCTCGATCAGGGAACCACCAGTTCACGTGCCGTAGTGCTCGATCACGATGCCAACATTGTTGCAGTCTCACAGCGTGAATTTACCCAGATCTACCCTAAGCCAGGCTGGGTAGAACATGATCCGATGGAAATCTGGTCCTCACAGAGTTCTACGCTGGTGGAAGTGCTGGCCAAAGCCGATATCAGTTCGGATCAGATCGCCGGTATCGGTATTACCAACCAGCGCGAAACCACCATCGTCTGGGAAAAGGAGACCGGCAAGCCGATTTATAACGCCATCGTCTGGCAGTGCCGTCGTACCGCAGAGATCTGCGAACAGCTCAAGCGTAACGGGCTGGAAGAGTATATCCGCCACAACACTGGGCTGGTGGTTGACCCGTATTTCTCGGGCACCAAAGTCAAATGGATCCTCGATCACGTCGAAGGTGCCCGCGAGCGAGCCAAGCGCGGCGAACTGCTGTTCGGCACCGTCGACACCTGGCTGGTATGGAAAATGACCCAAGGGCGGGTGCATGTGACCGATTACACCAACGCCTCGCGCACCATGCTGTTCAACATCCGCCAATTGGATTGGGACGAACGTATGCTGGAGGAGCTGGATATTCCACGCGCCATGCTGCCGCAGGTTCGCCCGTCTTCCGAAATTTACGGCCAGACCAACATTGGGGGTAAAGGTGGCACGCGTATTCCGATTGCCGGGATCGCCGGTGACCAGCAGGCGGCGCTGTACGGCCAACTCTGTGTGCAACCGGGCATGGCGAAAAACACCTACGGCACCGGCTGCTTCCTGCTGATGAATACCGGTACCGAAGCCGTGCGCTCCAACCATGGCCTGCTGACCACGATCGCCTGCGGCCCGCGTGGTGAAGTGAACTATGCGCTGGAAGGCGCAGTGTTTATCGGTGGCGCTTCGATCCAGTGGCTGCGTGATGAGTTGAAACTGATCAGCGACGCGGCCGACTCCGAATACTTTGCCACCAAGGTCAAAGACAGTAACGGGGTGTATGTGGTGCCCGCCTTTACCGGCCTGGGCGCACCCTACTGGGATCCCTACGCCCGTGGTGCCATCTTCGGCCTGACGCGCGGCGTGAACAGCAACCATATTATCCGTGCGACGCTGGAATCTATCGCTTACCAGACTCGCGACGTGCTGGATGCCATGCAGGCCGATGCCAATACCCGCCTGCAATCGCTGCGTGTGGACGGTGGCGCGGTTGCCAACAACTTCCTGATGCAGTTCCAGTCTGACATTCTCGGCACCCGTGTTGAGCGGCCTGAAGTACGTGAAGTGACGGCGCTGGGTGCCGCTTACCTGGCAGGCTTGGCGATCGGCTATTGGAACGATCTGGATGAAGTGAAGAGCAAAGCCAACATTGAGCGTGAATTCCGCCCAGGTATCGAAACCACCGAGCGTAATTTCCGTTACAGCGGCTGGAAAAAAGCCGTGGCCCGTGCGCAGGCGTGGGAAGATCACGACTAAGCTCACTGGCTGTTTTATCCTGAACATGCGCTGCCCACGGGCAGCGTTTTTTTTGCCTGGCTCTGCCGCCGCCGCCCTGTGGTAAACTTTGCGGATATTTTCTTCCCTTTAATCACTCACAGGTTTGCCATGAAACGTGAATTAGCCATCGAATTTTCCCGCGTTACCGAGGCCGCCGCTCTGGCGGGTTACAAATGGTTGGGGCGCGGCGACAAAAATGCTGCCGATGGCGCTGCCGTCAATGCCATGCGCATTATGCTCAACAAAGTGGATATCGATGGCCGGATCGTGATCGGCGAAGGTGAGATTGATGAAGCCCCGATGCTGTACATCGGTGAGCAGGTCGGCACTGGCCAAGGAGACGCGGTTGATATCGCCGTCGATCCAATTGAAGGCACCCGCATGACCGCCATGGGCCAATCCAACGCACTGGCGGTGCTGGCCGTGGGCGATCGCGGGGCTTTCCTGCATGCACCTGACATGTACATGGAAAAACTGGTGGTTGGCCCGCTGGCACGGGGGGCTATCGATCTCAACCTGCCGCTGGCAGAAAACCTGCAAAATATCGCCATCTGCCTTGGCAAACCGCTGGCAGATCTGACGGTGATCACACTGGCAAAACCCCGCCACGACGCGGTAATCGCCCAGATGCAGCAGCTTGGCGTGAAGGTGTTCGCTATTCCTGATGGTGACGTGGCCGCCTCTATTTTAACCTGCATGCCGGATAGCGAAGTGGATGTGATGTATGGTATCGGCGGCGCGCCGGAAGGCGTGATCTCCGCCGCCGTGATCCGCGCGCTGGATGGCGACATGCAGGCCCGCTTGCTGCCGCGCCACCGGGTGAAAGGCGACAGCGCAGAAAACTGCCGTATCGGTGAGCAGGAATTGGCGCGCTGTAAAGAGATGGGCATCGAGGCCGGTAAGGTGCTGATTCTGGATGACATGGCCCGTAACGATAATGTGATATTTTCCGCTACCGGCATTACCAAGGGCGATCTGCTGGAAGGCATCACCCGCAAAGGCAACATCGCCACCACCGAAACCCTACTGATTCGCGGGAAGTCACGCACCATCCGTCGCATTCGCTCGACCCACTATCTGGATCGCAAAGACGCTACGCTGCACGAATTCCTGCTGTAACGCCCAAGGGCACAGGCCGTGCCCATACTCTCTTCTCTGTCTGGCCGTATGCCCTTGATATGCCATACGGCCAGATAGCGGCCAACAACAAACCCAGCCTCGCCATCAGAGCGAAACTGTCGCCCACTATTATTACCTTTGCTAATGTGTTCACTCATCATTACACCCATTTACAGAAAAAGTGCCAGAGATCAACCATAAAGCATCATCTTTACGCCACATGATCTAATAACTCTGAATTTTTAGCATATTTTATGCCGAGACTGATTCTCGTAAAACTGGCAGAAATGACCTGAAATTTCGTAAATTAAACTGTACGTATAATACAAAAGGGTTAAGAATGTCAGGATAAGTGCAGTAATCCGGCTTTAGCATTTAATCGATAATTATTTTCATCAACTTGAAATAATATGACTGCCACAGGGATTGGGTTTATGAAAACACCAGAACTGATTTTATTGCAGCTAAAAACCTTAGGCCCCCACTCTGCCAAAATGTTGGCTGAACAGCTTGAGATCACGCCGATGGGTATCCGTCAGCATCTGCAGTCCCTGGAAAAACGTGAGTTGGTTTGTTACGAGGAAACGCGCACTAAAGTCGGCCGCCCTACGCGCTATTGGTCGCTCACCCAGCAGGGCCATGCCCAGTTCGCCAATAGCCATGACCGGCTGGCGAAAACATTGCTGGAGTCGGCCCATGAGCTGTTTGGCGCCGAAGGTATAGAGCAGCTAATTCTGGCACGGGAAGAAAAGCTCTTCCGCCGCTATGCGGAAGAGCTGGCAGAGGAAGAAAACCCTCTCGGTAAGCTTTCTCGCCTGGTGCGCCTGCGTCAGCACGACGGTTACATGGCGGAACTGCTCGATCATCCACAGGGTAAGCTGTTGGTGGAAAATCATTGCCCGATTGGCGTGGCCGCCAATGCGTGCAGCAAATTGTGCAACTCGGAGTTGCAACTGTTCCATCGTCTGCTTGGCCAGGGGTACCAGATAGAGCGCACGGCCCATGCCATTTCCGGCTCACGACATTGTGCATATTTGATTCAAACGCAGGAGCTTTAAACAGTATGGCTGAATGGGTTAATGGCAAAGTCACGCAGGTCACACATTGGACGGATGGCTTGTTCAGCATCACCGTCAATGCCCCGATCGACAGCTTCACCGCCGGGCAGTTTGCTAAACTAGCGCTGGAGATCGACGGTGAACGCATTCAGCGCGCCTACTCTTATGTCAACGCCCCCAGCGATCCCAACCTGGAGTTCTATCTGGTCACGGTGCCCGAAGGGAAACTCAGCCCGCAGCTCCAGCAGTTACAACCGGGTGCAGAGGTGCAAATCACCAAAGAGGCTGCCGGTTTCTTTGTGCTGGAAGAAGTGCCGGATTGCGACACCCTGTGGATGCTGGCTACCGGCACCGCCATTGGCCCTTATCTGTCAATGCTGCAGGAAGCCCAAGGCCTGGAGCGATTCAACAACCTGGTGCTGGTTCATGCGGCACGCTTTGCCCGCGATCTCAGCTACCTGCCATTAATGCAGCAACTGCAGCAGCGCTATCACGGCAAATTACGCATTCAAACCGTGGTCAGCCGTGAAGAAGTGGCCGGATCGTTAACCGGGCGTGTGCCGGGCCTGATCGAAGATGGGCAGCTGGAAGCCGCGGTGGGGCTAACCCTCGATGCCGAAACCAGCCATGTGATGTTGTGCGGCAACCCGCAGATGGTGCGTGACACCCAGCAAATGCTGAAAGAGCGCCATCAGATGCGCAAGCACCTGCGCCGCAAACCGGGGCATATCACCAGCGAACATTACTGGTAATTCAGCGGAACTTTACCGGCTCGGGCTCCGGGCCGAAACGGTTCTCCCCCGGTGTGCCGACAAAAGCGCCGAGATCGAGCGCCATCATCACCATAATCAGCGAAGGGATAAAACGACCAACGCCCCACTGCCAGATCGGTGCCAACATCTGCCAATTCCCCGCCGCCAGTACCCATGCCAGGATCAGCAACAGTGCCCACCAGCCCGCCTTGTTGCGATCGTGCAGGCGTTTCACCAACACCGCCGCCGTTGGCCACAGCAGAACCACAATAAAAAAGGCAATCGACTGGATCGCGACCAGTTGATAGTTAGCCAGCGTAAAAGCAGCCGCCATCAGCGCCAGCCAGATACCGATCCAGAGCAAGAAATCACGCCGCCCAATGCGGCCCTTAAATGAAAAACACCACTGTTGTAAGGTCATTAATTCATACTCTCTTGGCTTATCCATCCCCTGATTACCCGAAGCGGTAACGCCAAGTCATCAGGGCATATATTCTGCGGCGCAGTGTACCATAGGCCCTCTCAGGTTGAGATTTCTGCCTGGTAGAAAGCGGGCCGTTGCACATGCAGCTTGAAGTATGACGAGTATATCGCTTTAATCGGAGTAATCCTTGTTACCGATGCCGCCTATCATGCTGAGAAAAATCATCGTTATTGCCTGCCTGTTATTCGGTCTCGGCAATGCTTGGGCCGATCCGCCGGATGCCGTTGCTGGTGCCCCACCAAACGTGCCTTATCTGCTGGCCGGAGCACCAACATTTGATTTGACGGTGGTGCAATTCCGCGAAAAATATAACCGCGATAATCCGGGATTGCCGATCGGTGAGTTCCGCGCTATTGCCTCACAGGAAGATGACTCCCCTCTGCTGACCCGCGCCGCCAGTAAGCTTAATGAAAACCTGTATGCCTCTACCGCGCTGGAAAAAGGCACCGGTAAAATCAAAACGTTGCAAATCACCCATTTGCCGGTGCAGGGTAATGAAGAAAAAGCCGCTCGGGCGATCGCGGTCAATTACATGGCCGCGCTGATGCGCCAATTTGAACCGGCGCTGACCGTGGAAGAAAGCATCATCAAGGTGAACAATCTGCTGGAAAAAGGTAAAGGCCTGCACTTTTATCAGCATCAGGTGGGGGCAATACGTTATGTGGTTGCAGATAACGGCGATAAAGGGGTAACTTTCGCTGTTGAACCGATTAAGCTAGCACTATCTGAGCCCTGATACCCCGGCAATTAATGACAAAAAGCAAAGCCTTTGCGCTTATTCATCTCTATACTGTTGGGCAGGTAAATTGCCGGTCCGGCAGTGGTTATTTCGACTCTCGCGTCTTTTTTTGGAGAAAAACACATGCGTCATCCATTAGTTATGGGTAACTGGAAGCTTAACGGCAGCACCAATATGGTCAACGAACTGATCGCTGGCCTGCGCAAAGAACTGAGCAGCGTTGACGGTTGTGGCGTTGCTATCGCACCTCCGGTGATGTATCTGGATCAGGCCAAACACGCACTGGCTGGCAGCCGCATCGCACTGGGCGCCCAAAACGTAGATGTGAATCTGTCTGGTGCCTTCACCGGTGAAATCTCTGCCGACATGCTGAAAGACATCGGCGCACAATACATCATTATCGGCCACTCAGAGCGCCGGACTTATCACAAAGAAAGTGATGCTGCGATCGCCGAGAAATTTGCCGTGCTGAAAACAGCAGGCTTGATCCCAGTGCTGTGCATCGGTGAAACCGAAGCAGAAAACGAAGCGGGTAAAACGGAAGAAGTCTGCGCACGCCAGTTGGATGCCGTGCTGAAGACTCAGGGTGCGGAAGCGTTCAAAGGCACCGTGATCGCCTATGAGCCAGTCTGGGCCATCGGTACCGGCAAGTCTGCCACCCCTGCGCAGGCACAGGCAGTTCACAAATTTATCCGCGATCATATCGCCAAGCAGGATGCTGCCGTAGCCGCTGAAGTGATCATCCAATACGGCGGTTCTGTAAACGACAAAAATGCCGCAGAACTGTTTACTCAGCCAGATATCGACGGTGCGCTGGTGGGTGGCGCATCACTGAAAGCCGACGCTTTCGCCGTGATCGTCAAAGCCGCTGCCGCAGCGAAAAAAGCCTGATTTTTCCGGCCTGAAATAGCAAAACCCCGGCTTGCCGGGGTTTGTTGTTTATACCTGCAACGAATTACCGTTTACTGATCTCATCAAACACGCCGCCGGTAGCAAAGTGGACCTTCTGGGCGTTGGTCCAGCCGCCAAAGGTATCATCCACGGTGAACAACTTCAGTTTCGGGAACTGCTCGGCAAATGTGGCGGCGACAGCCTCATCACGCGGGCGATAGTAATTCTTCGCGGCAATGGTCTGGCCTTCGGTGGAATACAGGTATTTCAGGTAGGCGTTAGCCACATCGCGCGTACCGCGCTTGTCGACCACTTTATCAACCACCGACACGGTCGGTTCAGCCAGGATCGATTCGCTTGGGGTAATGATTTCAAATTTGTCTTTACCCAGCTCTTTTTCTGCCAACAGCGCTTCGTTCTCCCAGGCGATCAGCACATCCCCGATGCCACGTTCAACAAAGGTGTTAGTGGCACCGCGCGCACCGGAATCCAGCACTTCAACGTTTTTATACAGGCTTTTAACGAACTCCTGCGCCTTGGCTTTATCGCCATTATTGTGGTGCAAGGCATAGCCCCAGGCTGCCAGATAGTTCCAGCGAGCACCGCCAGAGGTTTTAGGATTCGGCGTAATGACCGACACGCCTGGCTTCACCAGATCGGGCCAATCGTGGATCTGCTTCGGGTTACCTTTGCGTACCAGGAACACGATGGTGGAAGTGTAGGGGGCCGAGTTGTCTGGCAGACGTTTGATCCAGTCTTTCTCAATACGACCACGCTCGGCGATAGCATCTACATCATAAGCCAGTGCCAGCGTAACCACATCCGCCTCAATACCGTTAATCACCGAGGTGGCCTGCTTACCGGAGCCGCCGTGCGACTGGCGTACCGTCACCTTATCACCGGTCTGCTGTTGCCAGTATTTACCGAAGGCCGTGTTATATTCCTGATAGAACTCGCGGGTTGGATCGTATGAAACATTCAGCAATTGAATATCTTTCGCTATGGCACCGGATGCCAACAGCAGTAAAGCCACACCTACACCCCATTTACGCATTGCACACTCCCCCAGAAAAATGACCGCAACCTCAGCAGGTTGATTTAGCATTAACTGAGAGCCTGCCAGAAATTTCCTTAACCATTAAAGAATAAAAAATTTTTGGCTAGACCATTCTGGAATATGAAAGGCAGCGCATAAAAAAGCCTCCTGTGAGGGAGGCTTATTGGCAATCAACAGATACTTATCAGTACAGCTTTTTCGCCGTTTCCAGCCAGTCGAGGTGGAACGTACGCTTCATGTTTTCGATAGCATCAATAATGTCATGGTGCACCAGCTTCTCGTTCTGAATACCCACACAGCGGCCACCATAGCCCTGCAGCAGCAGTTCAATGGAGTATGCGCCCATACGGGAAGCCAGAATACGGTCATAAGCTACCGGTGAACCGCCACGCTGGATGTGCCCCAACACGGTGGCGCGAGTTTCACGGCCCGTTTCCTGCTCGATATAACGCGCCAGCTCATCAACGTCACAGACGTGTTCAGTGATCGCCACGATGGCATGTTTTTTACCTTTGGCAATACCGGCTTTGATCTCTTCAACCAGATCGTCACGGCTGAATTCAATTTCCGGCAGCACGATAAATTCACAGCCCCCGGCAATCGCGGCAGACAACGTCAATTCGCCACAGTAGCGCCCCATCACTTCAACAATGGAGATACGCTGGTGCGATGAAGAAGTGTCGCGCAGGCGGTCAATCGCTTCAACCACGGTTTCCAACGCGGTGAAGTAACCGATGGTGTAGTCTGTTCCCGCCACATCGTTATCAATGGTGCCCGGTAGACCAATGCAAGGGAAACCTTCTTCGGTCAGGCGTTTCGCCCCCATGTAGGAACCGTCACCACCAATAACCACCAGCGCATCAATGCCATGTTTCTTCAGGTTTTCAATCGCCTTGGCGCGTACGTTTTCATCTCTGAATTCAGGGAAACGCGCAGAACCCAAGAAGGTGCCGCCGCGGTTGATCATGTCAGACACGCTGTAGCGGTCCAATTTCTCCATGCGATCTTCGTACAAACCAAGGTAGCCATCGTGAATACCAAAAACTTCCAGACCTTCTGTGAGTGCAGCACGCACAACGCCACGGATGGCAGCGTTCATACCTGGCGCGTCACCGCCACTCGTCAGTACACCGATTTTCTTGATCATGACTACCTCTGAACTTGTAAAGAATTCTGTATTCGCCGATTGCCCAGGGCTCTTCCCAACCGGGGAAAACCAGCTTTCCGGCTTTTATTGCTGGATATTATAACAAAAAGAGTTAGCTGAATTGATTCAGGTCACGCATTGTCAAGGAAAAGCGGCGTATAGCACACCGAGCTAACGCGATCTTCCCGCAATCGCCCCCTTATTGACCCAATTCAACTAATTATAGTTCCCAATGGCCCTGCCGGCCTACCGGCACCACAGAGCAGGGATCCTGGTGAATAATCACATCTGCTCCTGGGAAACGGTGCAATAGCGCCTGCTCAACCTGCTCGGCCAGAATGTGAGCCTGCACTAACGGCAGCGAATCTTCCATTTCCAAGTGTAACTGGATAAAACGTGTCGGCCCGGACTGCCGGGTGCGCAAGTCGTGCGCCCCTCTCACCCCTGGCCAAGAGGATACCACGTCGATAATCGCCTTGCGCTCTTCATCCGGCAAGGCCCGATCCAGCAGGGATTGTACCGCTTCATACCCCATACGCAACGCGCTATAGAGGATATAGACCCCAATCCCCAACGCAAACAGCGCATCCGCACGGTGAAACCCGTACCAGCTTAGCCCGAGCGCCACAAGGATAGCACCGTTCATCAGGACATCTGACTGATAATGCAGCATATCTGCTCGTACCGCCTGGCTGCGCGTTTTTCTTACTACCCAGCGCTGATAGGTGACCAGGATCAGGGTGCTCACCAGCGCAATCAGCGTTACGGCCACACCAACACCGGGAGCGTTGAGCGGTTGTGGTGAATAAAGATGCTGAAAACCGGTCAGGAACAGGAACAGCGCAGAACCGGAAATAAACATGCTCTGCGCCAGCGCCGCTAATGACTCGGCCTTACCGTGACCAAAGGTATGCTCCTCGTCGGCGGGTTGCAGTGAGTAACGCACCACCAACAGGTTGGTTAACGACGCTGCGATATCGACCAGAGAATCCACCAGCGCCGCCAGCAGGCTCACCGACCCGGTTAGATACCAGGCAACGATTTTGATCAGCAGCAAGACAGAAGCCATCGCGGTGGCGGCTAAAGCAGCGGATTTCACCAGACGCGCATATTGCTGTTCCATAAAAAACCCCGACGAAAACTCATGGCGTTAGTATAACGGAATGTCGGGTAAAAAAAGCCCCGCCGTAAAGGCTTTCTTTTGCTGCCGCAGGCCAACCCATAAACGGATTAACCTCTATTAGCTTCATCCGTTTATGGGTTGTCAGGACTGATCTAGACTTAAATTAACATTAATGATAATTTATTTTTATCTGCTCTGGATATATGGAAAAGGAATTGATATGAGTGACATTAATGAAATAGCGTCACGTATTGCAGACGTTATTATACCCCCCGATACCGCGCTAGGGTTAATACACGAAATAATTTCAGTTCCCACAGATCTCGGTTATCTAGCATATGGATATTTGGATACGGGATCACGCTACTCACATGAAACTGAAAGAATAAGAATAGTGAGGGCTATAGATAACGGCATTCTTAACTATGACCGCATTCTTGATGCGATACAGACTGTGTTTAAACAATTTAATAAACATATTTCAGAAAGAGAACAAAATAAAATATATTCTAGTAGTGTTTCATCCGTCGTTGGCCGAGCGGCTACTAACTCTATAATTTCGTCTAGAATAGCGGCAGCTATTGCAGGGCAGGCGAGTTTTTGGGTAAGTATACGAGGCGGAGCTATTGGTAATATTTTACTGATAGGTGGAATGATGGAACGCTGTATAAGAACTTCGGAACAGTTGAGTTTAGATGAACCAGAAGTTTATCAGCTATTGCGAAGCAAGGATTACGACCTACTTTATTTTTTATTTGAACCCGCCCTCAAACCTTTTGTTGATGCTTTGTCTGTAAAACGAAAGCAAGGGACACCTACATTTAACAAAATATTAGAGTTAGTTGAAGATAAGGTAAATAGCCATCATGGAAAATAAAACCTCATGGATTAGAAGAAAAATAATAGACAATAGCATTACTATTCTTGGGGGACTTGTTGGAGGTGCTGCTGTATGGCTGTCATTATTTTTTATTTTCTACTTTGACTCTTGGGTAAAAAGAATTATTTCTATTTTAGCCATGTGGATATGCATCTATATTCTTGCTAAGTTTTTTGATAAGTTTAACTCAAAGCAAAATCGCAAATAACTTAATTCAACCTATAAGGAAATAATATATCAAATCCTGCTTATCTTTGGTTAGTTGATGCAAATGGCTCACCTATCGTCGGAGGTTCATTAGTGTCTGGCAGAGTTGGAGCTATTGAATTAAGAACGGTTAGCCATCATATGTTTATTCCTACCGATACTAATACAGGAAAACTTACAGGTACAAGAGTTCACGCACCGTTTTCTATGCAAAAAGAGTTCGATAAAACAACACCTATTTTATATCGATCATTAAGTGAAGGACACACTTTGAAGTCTGCAACAATAAAAATGTATCGTGTTTTAGATTCAGGTCTTGAAACTGAATATTTTAATATCATCTTAGAAAATGTTAAAGTAACGTCAATAGCACCGAATTTACATCCAAGTGGTCAGACAGGAACACACCTTGAAACCATTCAATTACGTTATGAAACTATTACATGGAAATATTGTGATGGGAACATCATCTATAAGGATTCATGGAATAATCGCGCAATAGCGTAATTTTTATAAAAATAACATCTGTAAACCGCCTCAAAATGGCGGTTTATTAAACACGTGCTACCCGATCGGCAACAGCCGATCGCCGTCTAAACGGAAGACATGGCCCGGCCCAAAGTTCACCACCGCCCCAGATAATCTAAACCCGCTTGGTGGGGGGGTTATCGGTATGACTACATTGACCACATGTTGACTACACCGATAATGCGGACTGCCGCTTACGGCGGCTATAGAGTATATTGATTTATAAGGTATTTTTTATAAGTACCTGATAAAAAAAGCCCCGCCGTAAAGGCGGGGAAGACAGGGATGGTGTCTATGGCAAGGAAAAAACAGGGGACTACTTTGTCGTACTCAACTTCTGGGCAGAAGTTTGTTGCAAACCAGAAATTTGTTGCTCCATCTGCTGCATGCGCTGCTGATGCTTCTGATCTAAAACACTTTTTTGTTCTGGCGTCAGCAGGTTATACATCTGGTTGCGGATGCGGGCCATTTCGACCTGGCGCTTAACCTGTTCCTGAGCCATCTTTTCCGCCTGAGCTTGCACGGCGGCTTCATCAAATTTGTCGGCAATCACCAGCCGGTGCATGGCTTCGATTTCCGTTAACGTAACACCAGGCAGATCGTCACGCGCCTGGCGCATTAAATCGCGCATTTGCTGGCGCTGCTGTTCGGTCAGGCTGACACCTTCAAACATATGGTATTGCCCGGGTGTTCTCATCATCGCATCATTAGCAGGAGACTGAGCAGTTTCCGGTGTAGTATCGGCAGCAAAGGCAGCGGAAGAACCTATCGCCAGCATTGATGCCATCACTACCGTGGTCAACTTACGCATTTGAACTCCTCAGCCATTCTCTCTTTGCGAATCAACGAGGAACAGTCTACTGCTGCACCTGCAAACATGCGTCAGTGCATGTAAAACTACGTAAAGTCATGGAATGTCAACAGTTGATGACGTATTTTGCGTCAGGAGGTAAATCATAATGAACAAAATTCTGTTAGTTGACGATGACCGCGAGTTAACCTCGCTACTGAAAGAACTGCTTGAAATGGAAGGCTTTAACATCGTTGTGGCCCACGACGGTGAACAGGCGTTGTCGTTGCTGGACAGCTCCATCGATCTGCTGTTGCTCGATATCATGATGCCGAAGAAAAACGGTATCGATACCTTGAAAGAACTGCGCCAACATCACCAAACCCCGGTGATCATGCTGACCGCCCGCGGCAGTGAACTGGACCGGGTACTTGGCCTGGAACTGGGTGCCGACGATTATCTGGCAAAGCCTTTTAACGATCGTGAACTGGTGGCACGCATCCGCGCTATTTTGCGCCGCTCCAACTGGAGCGAGCAGCAGCAGAATGTGGATACCAGCGCCCCGACTTTGGATGTGGACGGCCTGCAGCTTAATCCTGGCCGCCAGGAAGCCACTTTTGATGGGCAAGCTCTCGATCTCACCGGCACCGAATTTACCCTGCTCTACCTGCTGGCGCAGCATCTCGGCCAGGTTGTTTCACGTGAATTACTGAGCCAGGAAGTGTTGGGCAAGCGCCTGACGCCGTTTGATCGCGCCATTGATATGCATATTTCCAACCTGCGGCGTAAGCTGCCGGATCGCAAAGACGGCCACCCGTGGTTCAAAACCCTGCGTGGACGGGGCTATCTGATGGTATCAGCAGCATGATCAACAGTTTGACGGCACGCATTTTCGCCATTTTCTGGTTCACATTAGCCCTGGTGCTGATGTTGGTGCTGATGGTGCCTAAGCTTGACTCCCGCCAGATCACCTCGCTGCTGGACAGCGAGCAGCGGCAGGGGCTGATGCTGGAACAACACGTCGAGGCCGAACTGCAAAACGATCCGGCCAACGATCTGATGTGGTGGCGCCGCCTGTTTCGCGCTATCGATAAGTGGGCCCCTCCAGGCCAGCGCCTGATTCTGGTCACCAGCGAAGGGCGGGTGATTGGTGCCCAGCGCAACGAAATGCAGATTGTGCGCAACTTTATCGGCCAGTCGGATAACGCAGATTTCCCGAAAAAGAAAAAGTATGGCCGCGTTGAGCTGGTCGGCCCGTTCTCGGTACGCGATGGTGAAGACAACTACCAGCTCTACCTGATCCGCCCGGCGAACAGCCCACAATCCGATTTTATCAACCTGATGTTCGATCGCCCGCTGCTACTGCTGATCGTCACCATGCTGATCAGCGCCCCGCTGCTGTTGTGGCTGGCGTGGAGCCTGGCGAAACCGGCACGTAAGCTGAAAAATGCCGCCGACGATGTCGCCCGCGGCAACCTGAAACAGCACCCAGAATTAGAGTCCGGGCCGCAGGAGTTTCTCGCCACCGGTGCCAGTTTCAACCAGATGGTAAGCGCCCTCGAAAGAATGATGACGGCGCAGCAACGGCTGATTTCCGACATCTCCCATGAGCTGCGCACCCCGTTAACGCGTCTGCAATTGGCAACGGCCTTGATGCGCCGCCGCCACGGCGAAGGGCACGAACTGGCGCGCATCGAAACCGAAGCCCAACGGTTGGACTCGATGATCAACGATCTGCTGCTGCTGTCACGCGGGCAGCAAAAGAGCGAACTGGTGCGTGAACTGCTGAAAACGAACGAACTGTGGGCCGAAGTGCTGGACAATGCCCGCTTCGAAGCCGAGCAGATGGGTAAACAGTTGGAGGTCACCGCCCCTCCAGGCCCCTGGACGATTTACGGCAACGCAGGGGCACTGGACAGCGCGCTGGAAAACATTGTGCGCAATGCCCTGCGTTACTCCCATACGCGCATCACGGTGGCATTCAGCGCCGATAATCAGGGAGTCACCATCGTGGTCGATGACGACGGCCCCGGCGTCAGTGCAGAAGATCGCGAACAGATATTCCGCCCGTTCTACCGCACCGATGAAGCCCGCGATCGTGAATCCGGTGGCACTGGCCTGGGGCTGGCGATCGTCGAAGCCGCAGTCGCCCAGCATCGCGGCTGGGTGAAGGCCGAAGACAGCCCGTTAGGGGGATTGCGTCTGGTGCTGTGGTTACCGCTGCATCAGCGCTAATCGCCAGCGCGCCAAGAGTTTGTTATTCTGCGCCCCTCATCATGAGGGGCCTGTTACATGCTGAATATCGTTTTATTTGAACCCGAAATTCCCCCCAACACCGGGAATATTATCCGCCTGTGTGCCAATACCGGCTTCCAGTTGCACCTGATCGAGCCGATGGGCTTTCCGTGGGATGACAAGCGCCTGCGCCGCGCCGGGCTGGATTACCATGAATTTGCCAGCATCAAGCGTCATGCCGATTACCCCGCGTTTCTTGCCAGTGAAAACCCACAGCGGCTGTTTGCCCTGACCACCAAAGGCACCCCGGCGCACAGCGCGGTGAGCTATCAGGCAGGAGATTATCTATTGTTTGGCCCGGAAACCCGTGGCCTGCCCGCCAGCATCCTTGATGCGTTACCTGCGCAGCAGAAAATCCGCATCCCGATGCAGGCCCAAAGCCGTAGCATGAATCTGTCAAACGCGGTTTCCGTGGTGGTCTATGAGGCCTGGCGCCAGCTAGGTTACGTGGGCGCTCTGCTGAAAGAATAAACCCAGCCCCTCAAAGCGATGCCTGCCCTACAGGCATCGCGCTAAATCTGTGATCGTCGGCATACACACCCGCTGAATTTTGCCATGCTCTTGCCCCATCCGGCAGCCACCCGAAGGTTCCCTTTACCGCCTCTGTTTAGACTTCCTGTTCATCCGTGGTCTTACCGCGCCAATAACAACGAAGGATAACAAGATGAACAACGCCATCATGCTAGGGATATTCTGGCACTTAGTCGGGGCTGCCAGCGCCGCCTGCTTCTACGCCCCCTTTAAACAGGTAAAAAACTGGTCCTGGGAAACCATGTGGTCGATTGGCGGCTTTGTGTCATGGCTCATCCTGCCTTGGGGCGTCAGCTATGTGCTGCTGCCTGATTTCTGGCACTATTACGGCTCCTTCAGCGCTACAACCCTGCTGCCGGTGTTCCTGTTCGGTGCCATGTGGGGGATTGGTAACATCAACTATGGCCTGACCATGCGCTATCTCGGCATGTCGATGGGGATTGGTATCGCTATCGGCATCACGCTGATCATCGGCACGCTGATGACCCCGCTGCTGCAGGGCCGCTTTGAATTGCTGTTCGGCACCGCTGGCGGCCGCCTGTCACTGTTGGGGGTATTTGTTGCGCTGATCGGCGTGGTGATCGTCAGCTATGCAGGCTTGCTGAAAGAGCGGGCCATGGGCATCCGCGCCGAAGAGTTCAATCTGAAGAAAGGGCTGGCACTGGCGGTGATGTGCGGCATTTTCTCGGCAGGAATGTCGTTTGCCATGGACGCCGCCAAACCGATGCACGAAGCGGCCAGCGCATTGGGGATCGATCCGCTGTATGTCGCCTTACCAAGCTACGTGGTGATTATGGGCGGTGGCGCGCTGATCAACCTGGGGTACTGTTTTATCCGCCTGGCAACCCTGAACAATCTCTCGGTCAAAGCAGATTTCTCGCTGCCGAAGCGGCTGCTGATCAGCAACGTGCTGTTCTCCATGCTGGCAGGCCTGATGTGGTATCTGCAATTCTTCTTCTACGCCTGGGGCCATGCCAAGATCCCAGCACAATACGATTACATGAGCTGGATGCTGCACATGAGCTTCTACGTGCTGTGCGGCGGCATTGTCGGGTTGCTGCTGAAAGAGTGGAAATGCGGCACCAGAAAACCGGTTGCCGTTCTGTGCATCGGTTGTCTGGTGATCATTCTGGCGGCTAACATTGTGGGTTTGGGGATGGCGTCTTAACGGCTGGCCTCTTCCGTCACCACAAACCGCTGGCGATACTCGCGTGGGGTCATTCCCGCCTCACGCGCAAAGACCACAGAAAAATAGTTACTGTCCTCAAACCCGCAACGGGCCGCAATATCGCTGATGCGGAACTCGCTGCGGCGCAATAATCCTTTGGCCTGACATAGCCGGATCTGCCGCAGATAGTGGTTGATGGTCATGCCGGTCTGCTGGCGGAACAGCAGTTTCAGCGCCCGCTCGGTTAAACGGTGCTGTTGGCAAAATAGTCCCAGGTCAAAATGCCCGTCGATGCCGCTTTGCAGCGCCGCCATCAGCAAATCCAACTGTTCGCCATCCGGCAGCATATGCGCTTTGTCCACCGCATAGCGGTGGCGTTTCAGCACAATCGCCAGTTGTAACAGCAATACTTCGGTTAATTGCAATGACAGTGAATCGGTCTTGCGGCTCTCCTGCGAAAGCTGGGTGATGATGGGGCGCGCCTGTGCCATGCCCTGGGTAGAAAGCCGCCAGTAGCGCTCGTCTGCCGCAGCAAACGGCGGCAGCAAGCTTTCCCATTGGGCATTCAGCCGCAGGCGTTCAGGGCAGTAAATGATGTTATCCAGCACCAGATCGTGCACGGATTCATAGCTATGGCAGTCGCTGGCGCGCAGATAAAAAAGATCCCCACAGGTGATGCGATAAGGGCGATCGTTCAGCACATGCAGGCCATTACCGCGCCAGACGATGACGATCTCGCAAAACTGGTGAGTATGGGTGGCAAAACCCTCTTGGGGATAACGTTCCGCCACCGCCACCGGCATCTGCTCCGAGGGCAGATAGTCGCGGCTCTCCAACAGCAATGTTTCCCTCATCTGCACACCTTCTCTATTGCTCACCCTCCGTATTATTGCCGAACGTACATCGGGGAAAATTGATGCAGTCGCGATTTCCCGCCGCTAACGTAGCCCCCGCAGCGCACGGGGTGGGCAGGTAAACTCGCGCTTGAACAGCGTGGAGAAATGGTTGCTGTCACCAAAGCCACAGCGAAATGCGATCTCGGTAATACTGCTGTCGCTATGGCACAGCAGATGGCGCGCCTGCAGCAAGCGCAGGTGGGTCAGATAACGCTGCGGCGTCATATTGGTATGGTTCTTCAACTGCCGATGCAGCGTGCGCAACGGTATAGCAAAGCGTTCCGCCAATTCCGACCACTCAATCTGTTCGGCATAATGGCTTTGCAACCAATCCAGCAGTTGGTGTAAGCGCCCTTCCTGATCGTCGCTCTGCCGCGCCATGCACCCACGCCATAGCTGCACCAGTAGCTGCATAAACCAGCTTTCATGCAGCGCAATCTCTTCTGGCTGGTCACCTGCCGGTGCCTTCATCAGTAATGCAATCAGCTGTTTAACCTGCTGCAATACTTGGTGATTAATACGCCAATGTGCGGGATAAATACCGTCGCGCTCGCGGGGCAGAAATTGTTCCACGCCCGACAAAAAACGGAACGCATCTGGGGCACGGAACAGGATGTTGGTCAGGATTAGTCCGTCGGTCTGTTCAAACAGATGGCGATCGTGATCGCGCACAAAGCAGACACAACCACTGTTGAGGGTATAAGGATTGCCGTTGAACACATGAACACCGGCCCCCTGCTCAACAATCACGATTTCGTAAAAATCATGATGATGTTCTGGAAAAGCCTGCTGCGGCTCACGGGGCTCAATCACCACGGGTGCGCTGCAGGAAGGGAAAAAATCACTACTGTGTAATAGATTCATCTTACCCCCGTTCCTTGGCGCGGCGGGATTACCGCGCAACGTCGGTTAACGATAGTAAGAGAAGCAGCGCAGAGGAAACCTTAAGGTTTTGACCAAAAAACACGCTTAACCTGCACGTTTTTTAAGAAAGCCGCAGCAATGTTGAGAAATGCGTACAAGGTCACAACCCGCGACACAGCAGGCCGAATGGCAAACTGTGAGCTGCTTCGCCTTTACCTTTGCCATTTTGCCAACCCGCCCTCGGCACTGGCAGTAGCGAGAAGGCTTCGCTACCCGCAACTTTCTACACTGCCCGTCATCAAGCAACAACGGGCTTTCTCTCATGACTACACGCAACATTGCGGCCATCGATCTGGGCGCCTCTAGCGGGCGGGTGATGCTGGCCAGCTATCAACCGGAACAGCAACGCCTCCAGCTCCGCGAAGTCAGCCGTTTTGCCAACCGTTTACAACAGCGGGGTGGGCAGCATTGCTGGGACTTGGATGCGCTGGAGCATCACATCCGCCAGGCGCTCGATCGGTTCGATGAACAGGGCATCGTGCTCGACAGCATCGGTATCGACACCTGGGGAGTGGATTTTGTGCTGCTGGATGCGCAGGGCCAACGGGTTGGTGAGGCGGTCTCTTACCGCGATGCCCGCACCCAGGGCGTGATGGCGCCAGCCCAACGCACGCTCGGGCGGAGCGCTATCTATCAACGCACTGGCATTCAGTTTTTGCCCTTCAACACGCTGTATCAGCTGCGTGCACTGCGCGAACAGCAGCCTGAGCTGGTAAAGCGCGTGGCGCACCTGCTGCTGATCCCAGACTATCTGCACTTCCGGCTGACCGGGCAGCTTAACTGGGAATACACCAACGCCAGCACCACCCAGTTACTGAATATTGAGAGTGACCAATGGGATACAGAACTGCTCGCCTGGGCGGGCGTGCCTGCACATTGGCTGGGTAAGCCGACCCCGCCGGGTAACCGCGTAGGTTACTGGACCAGCGCTCGCGGCCAGCAAGTGCCGGTGATTGCCGTCGCCACCCACGATACCGCCAGCGCAGTGCTCGCCACGCCGTTGCAGGATGCCGATGCCGCTTACCTCAGTTCCGGCACCTGGTCGCTGATGGGCATTGAAAGCCCGGTACCGATTGTTAACCCCCGCTCGCTGGCGGCCAATATCACCAACGAGGGCGGTGCCACCGGTTATCGGGTGCTGAAAAACATCATGGGGCTGTGGCTGCTGCAGCGCACTACGCAGGAGCTGAATATCAGCGACTTACCGGCGCTGATCGCCCAGGCCGCGCAACAGCCTGCCTGCCGTTCGTTGGTTAACCCCAATGACGAACGCTTTATCAACCCGGTCAACATGTGCCACACCATTCAGGCCTATTGCCGTGAACAGGATATGCCGGTGCCGGAGACGCCTGCACAATTGGTGCGCTGCATCTTCGACAGCCTGGCCATGCTTTACCGCCAGGTAGCACAGGAGCTGGCCACCCTGCATGGCCGCCCATTGAGCCATTTGCATATCGTTGGCGGCGGCAGCCAGAACCATTTTCTCAATCAGCTGTGTGCCGATGCCTGTGGGCTGGCCATCAGCGCCGGGCCGATCGAAGCTTCTACGCTGGGCAACGTCGGCTGCCAGTTGATGGCGCTGGACGCCGTTACCGATATCAGCCAATTCCGCCGCATCGTAGCGCAAAATTTCCCACTGCAACATTTCACCCCTCGCGACAATCCCGACTTTGCCGCCCACTGGCCGCAATTTCAGTCGTTGAGTCAATGACCTAAGGAACTTTGTATATGAAAAGCTCTATTGAACAAGCCTGGGAACTGGCAAAACAGCGCTTTGCCGCCGTTGGCGTTGACGTTGAGGCCGCCATTCAGGCAATGGATACTCTGCCAGTCTCCATGCACTGCTGGCAGGGCGATGACGTGGCCGGTTTTGAAAACCCGGAAGGCTCGCTGACCGGCGGTATTCAGGCCACCGGCAACTACCCCGGAAAGGCGCGTAATGCCAAAGAGCTGCGGACCGATCTGGAGCAGGCGCTGGCGCTGATCCCCGGCCCAAAACGCCTGAATCTGCACGCGATTTACCTCGAATCTGAGACACCGGTGGCACGTAACCAGATTGAACCACGCCATTTCAAAAACTGGGTGGAATGGGCAAAACAACAGCGTCTGGGCCTGGATTTCAACCCTTCGTGCTTCTCGCACCCGCTGAGTGCGGACGGTTTTACCCTGTCGCACGCCGATCCCGCCATTCGCCAATTCTGGATTGAGCACTGCCAGGCCAGCCGCCGGGTATCTGCCTATTTCGGCGAACAGCTCGGCACGCCTTCGGTGATGAATATCTGGATCCCAGACGGTATGAAAGACACGCCGATCGATCGCTTAGCCCCGCGCCAGCGCCTGTTGAGCGCGCTGGATGAGGTGATCGCCGAAAAACTCAACCCGGCCCACCATATCGACGCCGTGGAAAGCAAGCTGTTCGGCATTGGTGCCGAAAGCTACACCGTCGGCTCCAATGAGTTCTACCTCGGCTACGCCACCAGCCGCCAGACCGCGCTGTGCCTGGACGCTGGGCACTTTCATCCTACCGAAGTGATCTCCGACAAAATCTCCAGCGCCATGCTGTATGTACCGCGTCTGTTGCTGCACGTCAGCCGCCCGGTGCGCTGGGACAGCGATCACGTGGTGCTGTTGGATGACGAAACCCAGGCCATCGCCAGTGAGATCGTGCGCCACAAGCTGTTCAACCGCGTGCATATCGGCCTGGATTTCTTCGACGCCTCGATCAACCGCATCGCCGCCTGGGTGATAGGTACGCGCAACATGAAGAAAGCGCTGCTGCGCGCCCTGCTTGAGCCAACCGAAATGCTACGTCAGATCGAGCAACGCGGCGATTACACCGCGCGCCTGGCGCTGCTGGAAGAGCAGAAATGCCTGCCATGGCAAGCGGTGTGGGAAACCTACTGCCAGCGTAACGATGTGCCAGCCGATGCCAGCTGGCTCGACAACGTACGCCGCTACGAACAACAGATTCTCAGCCAACGTTAAGGATACCGAGCAATGCAACAGCTAATTTCCTCCTGGTTTATCCAGGGCATGATCAAAGCCACCAGCGATATGTGGCTCAAAGGCTGGGATGAGCGCAACGGCGGCAATATCAGCCTGCGGCTGACGGCGGAGGACGTTGCACCCTTCCGTAGCGATTTCGTCACCCAACCGCGCTGCGTAGAGCTGACACAGCCGGCCAGCGAACTGGCCAACTGCTGGTTCCTGGTGACCGGATCCGGCAAATTCTTCCGCAACGTGCAGTTGGCCCCAGAAGAGAATCTGGTGCTGCTGCAACTGAACCACAACGGCACCGCCTACCACATCCACTGGGGGCTTGCGCAAGGCGGCCTGCCCACCTCGGAACTGGCAGCCCACTTCCAGTCGCACATTGTGCGTATGCGGGTCAGCGGCGGGAGCGATCGCGTCATCATGCACTGCCACGCGACCAATCTGATCGCGCTGAGCTTTGTGCTGGAACTGGACAACGCCCGCTTTACCCGCCTGTTGTGGGAAGGCAGCACCGAATGCCTGGTAGTGTTCCCAGATGGCATCGGCATTGTGCCGTGGATGGTGCCGGGCACCGACGGGATCGGTACTCAAACCGCCGAGCAGATGCAGGCACACAGCCTGGTGCTGTGGCCGTTCCACGGCATCTTCGGCACCGGCCCAACGCTGGATGACGCTTTTGGCCTGATCGACACCGCAGAGAAATCCGCCGAAATCATGGTGAAAGTGCTGTCGATGGGGGGCAAGAAGCAGACCATTTCAGGCAGTCAGTTAGCCGCACTGGCCCAGCGCTTTGGCGTTACACCGCTGGCAGCGGCGCTCAAGGATTAGCCCCGATAGCTTTCAAGTTACAGCTAGGCGGCAAGAACATGGAGCCCCAGGAGCTTCGCTAACTAAGTGACTGGGGGACATGTACGCAGCCAACAACGCTGTAGCTTGGAAGATGAAGGGGATGTGGGCGCATCACAATGCCTTCTCACCTCAGGAGTAATACATATGAGTTTCATGCTGGCATTACCGAAAATCAGTTTGCACGGCTGTGGCGCCATTGAAGACATGGTTAAGCTGCTGGCGCAAAAACAGTGGGGGAAAGCGCTGATCGTCACCGATGGTCAGTTAGTTGAGCTTGGTCTGCTGGCTGGGCTGTTCAGTGCCCTGCACCAACAGGCACTGCCCTACGCGATGTTCAGTGAAGTATTCCCCAATCCGACCGAAGAACTGGTGCAGAAGGGTTGGCAAGCGTTCAAGCAACACCAGTGTGACTACCTGATTGCTTTCGGCGGTGGCAGCCCGATCGACACCGCCAAAGCGATCAAAATCCTGACCGGCAACCCTGGTCCTTCCACCGCCTATTGCGGCGTAGGCAAGGTCAAACACGCAGGTGCGCCGCTGGTCGCCATCAACACCACTGCAGGCACCGCAGCCGAGATGACCAGCAATGCGGTAATCATCGACAGCCAACGCCACGTCAAAGAAGTGATTATCGACACCAACATCATCCCGGACATCGCCGTGGACGATCCGGCAGTGATGTTGAATATTCCTGCCAGCGTGACCGCCGCTACCGGCATGGATGCGCTGACTCACGCAATAGAAGCCTATGTTTCCGTAGGGGCGCATCCGCTGACCGATCACTCGGCCCTGGAAGCGATCCGCCTGATCGGCACTTGGCTACCCGCGGCGGTGGACGATGGTAAAAACCTGCAAGCGCGGGAAATGATGGCGTATGGCCAATATCTGGCTGGTATGGCGTTCAACAGTGCCGGGCTTGGCCTGGTGCATGCGCTGGCCCATCAGCCCGGTGCCACTCACAATCTGCCGCACGGCGTGTGCAATGCCATTCTGCTACCGGTGATTGAGGCATTTAACCGCCCCAATGCCGTGGCGCGTTTTGCCCGCATCGCGCAGGCTTTGGGCGTGGATACCCAGGGAATGGATGAAGAACAGGCCAGCCATCAGGCGATCGTCGCTATTCGCGCACTGTCGCTGCGCGTGGGGATCCCAAGCGGTTTCTCTGCACTCGGTATAAAAGAGGCCGATATTGAAAATTGGCTGGATAAGGCGTTAGCCGACCCCTGTGCCCCCTGCAATCCACGTCCGGCCGATCGCGAACAGGTGCGTGAGTTGTATTTAACCGCATTGTAATTCGGAGGAAATTCTATGATCCGTAAAGCCTTTGTGATGCAGGTTAACCCAGATGCTCACGCGGAATATCAACAGCGTCATAACCCGATCTGGCCAGAGTTGGCACAGGTGCTGAAAGATCACGGAGCGCACCACTACGCTATTTTTCTGGACGAAGCACGCAACCTGCTGTTTGGCTATGTGGAGATCGAGTCGGAGGAGCGCTGGAACGCTGTAGCTAATACGGATGCCTGCCAGCGCTGGTGGCGCTTTATGGGTGACGTGATGCCGAGCAACCCGGATCACAGCCCGGTCAGCTCGGCGCTACGTGAAGTGTTTTATTTGGAGTAACGATAGGGCGGCGGGTCAAATCCCGTCGCCGTACTCAAACCCGTGATTCACACCGTTGAAATACTGATTCATATCCATTGATGGCGTATCACTTTCAGGCCGCCCGACGATGCGTGCAGGCACCCCCGCCGCGGTGGTATGCGCGGGCACGGGCTGAAGTACCACCGAACCGGCACCGATTTTCGCCCCTTTACCCACTTCAATATTGCCGAGAATTTTAGCACCTGCGCCGATCATCACGCCTTCACGGATTTTCGGGTGGCGATCGCCGCTGGTTTTACCGGTACCGCCGAGGGTTACCGATTGCAGGATGGAGACGTTATTCTCCACCACCGCGGTCTCACCGATCACAATGCCGGTCGCATGATCGAGCATGATGCCACAGCCGATGGTGGCCGCCGGATGGATATCCACGCTAAAGGCAACAGAGATCTGATTCTGCAGGTAAATCGCCAAAGCCTGGCGCCCCTGCATCCATAGCCAGTGTGCAATACGGTAAGCCTGCAAAGCGTGAAAGCCTTTGAGATACAGCAGTGGCGTAGAGTATTTATCCACCGCCGGGTCACGCAGCCGCACCGCCAGAATATCGCGAGCTGCGGCAACAATCATGTGTGAGTCAGAACGGTAAGCGTCCTCCGCCACTTCACGCACGGCAATCGCTGGCATGATCGGGTTGGCCAGCTTGTTGGCCAGGATGTAGCTGAGCGCACTGCCCAGATTTTCATGCTTCAGCAACGTCGCGTGGAAAAAGCTAGCCAGCATCGGTTCACAATCAGCCAGTGCTCTCGCCTCTGATTTTATATTGCTCCAGACCTGCTCTAACTCTTCTGCTGACATCGCTTTCCTCTCTGCCTGACAAAACAAGCCATCTTGCCAGGGGGCGGGCAAGATGGCTCAATCCAATCCTGAGGCACAAGACACTCTATCTCGGGTCCTGAACCCTTCCTTAGGTCACGCGCTGTGTTTTTCGTCTTTTCTGGTGCGCCCCAGCAGGCTCAACGCTGCCTCGCGGGCATTTTTATTACAGTACAGCACCTGATAAATCTGCTCGGTAATCGGCATTTCCACACCATGGCGTTGCGCCAGCGCCAAAACCTCTTTGGTATTGCGGTAACCTTCTACCACTTGACCAATGCTGTCCTGTGCTTCCTTCACGCCCATACCTTGCCCCAGCATAATACCGAAACGCCGGTTGCGCGATTGATTATCCGTGCAGGTTAACACCAAGTCACCCAACCCGGCCATGCCCATAAATGTGGACGGATCTGCACCCAACGCGGAACCCAGGCGGCTCATTTCTGCCAACCCACGGGTGATTAACGCGGTGCGTGCGTTGGCACCAAAACCAATACCGTCGGACATGCCAGCGCCGATGGCGATAACGTTTTTCACCGCGCCCCCCAACTGCACCCCAATAAAATCCGGGTTGCTGTACACGCGGAAACTCTTGCCACAGTGCAGCAACTGCTGCAGATCTTCGGCAAACTGCTCGTCGGTGGCTGCCAGTGCGATCGCCGTCGGCAGCCCGGCAGCCAGCTCTTTAGCGAAGGTCGGCCCAGAGATCACCGCCAGCGGAATATTATCGCCCAGCGCTTCGCGTGCCACGTCCTGCAACAAGCGCCCGGTTTCTGCCTCCAGGCCTTTGGTCGCCCATACAACGCGGGCATCGGGGCGTAAATGCGGCTTCAACTGGCGCAACACGTCACCAAAGACATGGCTCGGCACCACCACCAGCACATCGCGGCTGGCCGCCAGCGCGCGGGCCAGATCGGCTTCGAGCAGCAAGGTATCGGGGAAAGCGACGTCGGGAAGGAATGCCTGATTGCAGCGATCGCGCTGCATAATCTGAATTTTTTCGGGGATATGCCCCCACAGTACGACCGGATGGCCGTTACGCGCTAGCGTAATCGCTAATGCGGTGCCGTACGAGCCGGCACCGATAACAGTCATTGAAGCATTGACGGTGTTCATCAGGCATCCTGATGTGATGCGGCACCTTCGGCTTCCGCCTGTTGCTGTTGCAAGTAGCTCATAAACAGCGCGTCAAAGTTGACCGGTGCCAGGTTCAGTTGCGGGAACGTGCCGCGGGAAACCAGGCTGGTGATGCACTCGCGCGCATACGGGAACAGGATGTTCGGGCAGTATGCACCCAGGCAATGCGCCAGCTGCGTCCCTTCGATACCGGCTACGGAGAAGATACCTGCCTGCTGAACTTCACACAGGAACGCCGTTTCTTCGCCCAGAGACGCGGTGACGGTTACGCGCAGCACAACTTCATACACGCCATCAGCCAATTGGCTGGAAGCGGTATCCAGATCAAGTTTAACTTCTGGCTGCCATTCCTGCTGGAATACTTGCGGAGCGTTTGGCGCTTCGAAAGAGATATCCTTGGTGTAGATACGTTGGATCTGGAAAGCCATCTCGGTGGTGTTTTGTTCTGACATGTGTGTATTACCCTTAGTTAAATATCCTTATTGACACTCAGTAACCGTTATACCCTTCATACTGCACGTTGCCGCGCAACACGTTGGTTATAACTGTCCGCTTAAAGCAGCGGATCCAGGCCACCACGAGCATCGAGTGCATGTAAATCATCGCAGCCACCCACGTGCTGGCCACCGATGAAAATCTGAGGCACGGTGGTTCGCCCACTGCGTGCAATCATCTCTTCGCGCTTCACGTTATCACCATCAATAGCGATCTCGTTAAACGCCGCCCCCTTACTGTTCAGCAACGCTTTGGCGCGATGGCAGAACGGGCAGGTTGCTTTGGTGTAAATCTCGATGTTAGCCATGGAAAAACCACCTTAAACTACCACTACGTGAACAAATTACTTGCCGCGAGCCAATGGCAGGTTTTCACCGCTCCAGCCCGCAATGCCGTCTTTCAGAGTGTAAACGCTGACAAAACCGGCTTTACTCAGGTTTTCTGCCGGATCGCGCGACGTGGTGCCGTTAGCACAAGCCACAATAACCGGCTGGGCTTTATGCTTTTCCAACTCGCCGAGGCTGCCATTTTTAATCTCACTCGCCGTCAGGTTGATGGCGTTGGCAATGTGGCCTTTACGGAAATCATCCCGGCTGCGGGTATCCACCACGACAGCATCTTCTTTATTGATCAAGCGAATAGCTTCGCCACGGGAGATCTCTTTTACCTTGGAGAAACGGCTCTTGAAGGTCATCACGATCACAGCAGCCAGCAATGCAACCCAAGCCAGACTTAGTATGGGATGCCTGCTAACAAATTGCATAATTTCTTGCAGCATGGGGTGTAACAACTCCCGTCAGTTAAGGGAAAATAAGTCAAGGTTTCAGAGTATACCTGCCGAATGCGGCAAATACAGCCAATAAGCAAACGCGAATGCAGAAACTGCGGTCTGCACCGGGAAATTAGCGCAATGACGCGAGAAAAGTCACCTTTGTTGCGGGCAACTTTGATCTTTCTAGGCTCTTTTTGCCCGGCTTTGTTGTAAAATCATTCGGTTCTGGAGGGTGAATAGCCATCATTCCAAATGGGTTGATGGCTATTCACAACTTAAGCGATCATAACGAGGTTATAGCAATGTCGAGTACGAAAAAGCCCATGGTTCTGGTGATCCTGGACGGTTATGGCCACCGGGAAGAACAGCAGGACAACGCGATCCTGAATGCCAAAACGCCGGTCATGGATCGCCTGTGGCAACAACAGCCACACACCCTGATTGCCGCCTCCGGCCTGGATGTCGGCCTGCCTGATGGCCAGATGGGCAACTCGGAAGTCGGTCACGTCAACCTGGGTGCTGGCCGCATCGTGTATCAGGATCTGACCCGTCTGGACAAAGAAATCAAAGACGGTGACTTCTTCACCAACGCCACCTTGACCGCCGCCGTAGACAAAGCGGTGCAAGCGGGCAAAGCGGTACATATCATGGGCCTGATGTCCCCTGGCGGCGTACACAGCCACGAAGATCATATTCTGGCGATGATCAAACTCGCCGCACAGCGCGGAGCCAAAGCCGTTTACCTGCATGCGTTCCTTGATGGACGTGATACTCCGCCGCGCAGTGCTGAAGGCACACTGAAACGTTTCAGTGATGAGTTCGCCAAGCTGGGCGCCGGGCGCATTGCCTCTATCGTTGGCCGCTACTACGCCATGGACCGCGACAACCGTTGGGATCGCGTGCAGCTGGCTTACGATCTGCTGACTCAGGCCAAAGGCGAATATACCGCCGATAACGCCGTTGCCGCGCTGCAAGCCGCCTATGCCCGCGATGAAAACGATGAATTCGTGAAGCCAACCGTGATCCAGGCAGCAGGCGAAGCCACTGCCGAGATGAATGACGGCGACGCGCTGATCTTCATGAACTTCCGTGCCGACCGCGCGCGCCAGATCACCCGCGCCTTTGTCAATGCCGATTTCGACGGTTTCCCACGGGCCAAAGTGGTGAAATTCGGTGATTTCGTGATGCTGACCGAATACGCCGCCGACATCCAGACCGCCTGCGCCTACCCACCGGCCTCGCTGGCGAACACCTTCGGCGAGTGGCTGATGAAGCACGACAAAACCCAGTTGCGCATTTCAGAAACTGAAAAATACGCCCACGTTACCTTCTTCTATAACGGCGGCGTCGAAGAGCCGTTCAAAGGCGAAGAACGTGTGCTGATCAACTCACCAAAAGTGGCAACTTACGATCTGCAACCGGAAATGAGTTCCGCAGAACTGACCGAAAAGCTACTGACCGCCATCCACAGCGGCAAGTACGATGCCATTATCTGTAACTACCCGAACGGCGATATGGTCGGCCATACCGGCGTTTATGAAGCAGCAGTCAAAGCGGTCGAAACGCTGGACCACTGCATCGCGCAGGTGGTTGATGCGGTGAAAACCGTTGGCGGCCAGTTGCTGATCACCGCAGACCACGGCAACGCTGAGCAGATGCGCGATCCGGCTACCGGCCAGGCGCACACGGCACACACCAGCCTGCCAGTGCCGCTGATCTACGTCGGCAAACCGGCCAAAGCGGTTGAAGGTGGCAAACTTTCCGACATCGCGCCAACCATGCTGGCCCTGATGGGAATGGAGATCCCGCAAGAGATGACTGGTAAGCCGCTGTTCATCGTGGAATAATCCTTCTCCATGAGGGAGAAGGCGAATTTTGCACTGGTCATCCGAGGCGCAAACTCAGGCAGCCAATCGCTGCCTGAACGCTCTGCGTTACGGAAGTTGACCACCGTTTGCGCCAGCGTGCTTTTCGCTGGCGCATTACTATTGCCGCTAGCCAGCAACGCGGCAGAAGACAACAAATCCCAGCTCAAAGACCTGCAACAGAGCATCGCCGAAAAAGAAAAAGCGGTTAAACAACAGCAACAACAGCGCAGCTCATTGCAAGAGCAACTCAAACTGCAGGAAAAAACCATCGCACAGGCCAGCCGCTCGCTGCGAGATACCCAAAGTACGCTCACCGAACTGAGCAAAGATATTTCTGGCCTGAATACCTCGATCGCCAAGCTGCAAAAACAACAGTCTACTCAGCAGGAAATGCTCGCCAAACAGCTCGACGCTGCGTTCCGTCAAGGGCAGCACAGCGCGTTGCAACTGATCCTCAGCGGTGAAGAGAGCCAGCGCAGCGAACGTATTCTGGCCTATTTCAGCTATCTGAATGAAGCGCGCCAACAGTCGATTGAACAGCTGAAACAAACCCGCGCACAGCTGGCCAAGCAGAAAGGCACGCTGGTAACCAAACAGGGCCAACAGAAATCGTTACTCGACGAACAGCAAACCCAGCAGCAGAAGCTGGAACAGGCGCGTAGCGCACGCAAGAAAACCCTAACGGCGCTGGAAGCCTCGCTGGAAAAAGATCAGCAGCGGCTGGTAGAGCTGCGCCAGAACGAAACCCGCCTGCGTGACCAGATCGCCCGCGCCGAGCGCGAAGCCCGTGCGCGTGCAGAACGCGAAGCCCGGGAAGCCGCCAAAGTGCGTGAACAGGTGCGTGCTAAAGAGCAGCAGGCGAAGAAAACCGGTACCCGCTATCAGCCAAGTGAAGGCGAACGTTCATTGATGGCGCGCACCGGCGGCTTGGGCCGCCCTGAAGGGCAGGCCATCTGGCCAGTACGTGGCCGCACCGAACATCGCTTTGGCGAACCGCTGCAAGGTGAATTACGCTGGAAAGGGATGGTGATCTCGGCAGCGGAAGGCAGTGAAGTAAAAGCCATCGCCGATGGCCGCGTTCTGCTGGCCGACTGGCTGCAAGGCTATGGCCTGGTAGTGGTGATCGAGCACGGTAAGGGCGACATGAGCCTGTATGGCTACAACCAGAGTGCATTGGTCAGCGTCGGGGCGCAGGTGCGCGCTGGCCAGCCTATCGCCCTCGTCGGCACCAGCGGTGGCCAGGGAACACCATCGCTCTATTTCGAAATCCGCCGCCAGGGTCAGGCCGTTAACCCACTGCCGTGGTTGGGAAGATAGAGTGCACTATTCCAAATTGCGTACTGCCGTCCTGCTGGGCTCCCTGTTGCTGGCCTGTTTCGCACAGGCCGGGAAACTGTCCATCGTGATTGATGATGTCGGCTATCGCCCGCACGAAGAAAATGCCGTGCTGCAAATGCCGACAGCCGTCTCCGTCGCCGTGCTGCCCAACGCCCCGCACGCGCGGATGATGGCAACCAAAGCCCACGGCCAGGGGCGTGAAGTGCTGATCCATATGCCGATGGCCCCGCTCAGCAAGCAATCGTTGGAACCCAATACGCTGCAACCCTCGATGAGCAGTGAAGAAATTCAGCGCCTCATCCGTAATGCGGTGAATAACGTGCCCTATGCCGTGGGCATGAACAACCATATGGGCAGCGCGATGACCTCCAGCCTGCCCGGTATGCAGCGGGTGATGCAGGCGCTTGACGGCTATCAGCTCTATTTTCTCGACAGCATGACCATCGGTAACAGCCAGGCGACGCACGCGGCAGCCGGCACCCACGTCAAGGTCATCAAACGTAAAGTGTTTCTTGACGATACCGCCAACCCGGACGATATCCGCCGCCAGTTCAACCGTGCGGTTGATTTGGCGCGCCGCAGCGGTTCCGCCATCGCCATCGGCCACCCGCGCCCGGCAACGGTGAAGGTGCTGCAACAGATGCTGGCCACGTTACCGGGCGATATCGTGCTGGTCAAACCCAGCGCTCTGCTGAATGAACCGCAGCAAAGCGCTGGCAGCTATGTTCCACCGCCGAAGCCACACACCACTCAGCCGAAGAATCCGTTTACCGGTGCCATCAAGCAGTGCAAGGTTAAACTGCCGAAAGAGAAAGTGGATGCCAGCCGAGTGCTGATGGTGATCGGGGAGAGCGTGGCGCAGTCACCGGTGGTGCTGTTGCTCAAACATCGTTGGCAGTATTGGTTAGGGTCGGAGCAATCTAAGCCGTAAGATTAATAGGCGGAGCACCAGCTCCGCCTATTACATTAGTCCCAGCTCAATACCACTTTCCCAGACTGGCCCGAACGCATGGCGTCAAAGCCCTGCTGGAAGTCATCGATCGAGAAACGGTGGGTGATCATCGGCGTCAGATCCAGACCAGACTGGATCAATGCCGCCATTTTGTACCAGGTTTCGAACATCTCGCGGCCATAAATCCCTTTGATAAACAGCCCTTTGAAGATCACCTGATTCCAGTCGATGGACATATCCGACGGCGGAATTCCCAGCATCGCAATACGGCCACCGTGATTCATGGCATTAAGCAGCGTGCGGAAGGCAGGCGGCGCACCGGACATCTCCAGCCCCACGTCGAACCCTTCGGTCATCCCCAATTCGGCCATCACGTCATTCAGGTTTTCTTTGCTGACGTTAACCGCACGCGTCACGCCCATCTTGCGTGCCAGATCCAGGCGATATTCATTTACGTCAGTGATCACCACATGGCGTGCACCCACGTGTTTGCACACGGCGGCGGCCATAATGCCGATCGGGCCAGCGCCGGAAACCAGCACGTCTTCACCCACCAGATCGAAAGACAGCGCGGTGTGCACCGCATTACCAAACGGATCGAAGATCGAGGCCAATTCATCGGAAATATTGTCGGGGATTTTGAACGCGTTAAAGGCCGGGAGCACCAGATATTCCGCGAATGCCCCAGGGCGATTCACCCCTACGCCAATGGTGTTGCGGCACAGATGCGTGCGGCCAGCGCGGCAGTTGCGGCAATGCCCACAGGTGATATGCCCTTCGCCGGACACGCGATCGCCAATGCTGAAGCCTTTGACTTCCTGGCCGATCGCCACCACTTCACCCACGTATTCGTGGCCAACCACCATCGGTACCGGAATGGTTTTCTGCGACCAGTCATCCCAGTTGTAGATGTGCATATCGGTGCCGCAGATGGCGGTTTTGCGGATTTTGATCATCACATCGTTGTGGCCCAGTTCAGGCTCTGGCACATCGGTCAGCCAAATGCCTTCTTCCGCTTTCAATTTTGACAATGCTTTCATGGGATTACCTTATGCAATAACGCCAAGTTCTTTACCGATACGAATAAACGCAGCAACGGCACGCTCAATCTGTTCCGGTGAATGATCAGCAGACATCTGGGTGCGGATACGTGCCTGGCCTTTCGGCACCACCGGATAGAAGAAACCCGTTACATAAATGCCTTCCTTGAGCAAGGCGTTGGCGAAATCCTGTGCCAATTTTGCTTCGCCCAACATCACCGGGATGATGGCGTGATCGGCACCGGCAAGCGTAAAACCTGCCGCTGTCATTTTTTCACGGAACAGACGTGCGTTGGCCCACAGGCGATCGCGCAGCGCATCCCCCTCCTCCAGCAGTTCCAGCACCTTGATCGACGCAGCGACGATCGCCGGAGCCAGTGAGTTGGAGAACAGATACGGGCGCGAACGCTGGCGCAGCCACTCCACCACCTCTTTCTTCGCCGCGGTATAGCCGCCGGAAGCCCCGCCGAGCGCCTTACCCAGCGTGCCGGTGATAATATCGACGCGGCCCATGACCTCGCAGTATTCGTGCGTTCCACGCCCGTTGGCACCGACAAAACCCACCGCGTGAGAGTCGTCCACCATCACCAGCGCGTTATATTCATCAGCCAGATCGCACACGCCTTTCAGGTTGGCAATCACGCCGTCCATCGAGAACACCCCATCGGTGGCAATCATAATATGGCGAGCGCCATCCGCCTTGGCTTGCTTGAGTTGCGCAGCCAGTTCGTTCATATCATTGTTGGCATAGCGATAACGCTTGGCTTTGCACAGGCGCACACCGTCAATGATCGAGGCGTGATTCAGCGCATCGGAGATAATGGCATCCTCCGGGCCGAGCAGGGTTTCAAACAGGCCACCGTTAGCATCGAAGCAGGAGGAGTAGAGAATGGCATCTTCCATGCCCAGAAAACCCGCCAGCTTCTGCTCCAGCTGTTTATGGCTGTCCTGCGTGCCGCAGATAAAGCGCACCGATGCCATGCCGAAACCATGGCTGTCCATGCCCGCCTTGGCGGCGGCAATCAGGGCCGGGTGGTTTGCCAATCCCAGATAGTTGTTGGCGCAGAAATTGATCACATGGCGGCCATCAGCGACGGCGATATCAGCCTGTTGCGCAGAAGTGATAATGCGCTCTTCTTTAAACAGCCCTTCGGCACGGGTAGTCGCAAGCTGTTGTTCCAGTTGCTGATAAAAGGACGTGGACATTCGGTAATCTCCAGAATAGGGTCGTTTTCAACATATTTTACTGATTTGCCAGCAAACTGACGACAATGAGCAGTAGAGAATATGAAAAGTGCAGCAGATATCACGGCAAATTATGGCATAGGCCCATCGAGCAGGATATTAAGAGCCGTTCCGCTGTTCCCAATGGCATGAAATGCTATTATAGGCAGCATATAGGGTGGGGCATTGTGCGTCACCGGGCAGAATACAGGGGTGAACCCAATGATTATCGTCACTGGCGGTGCCGGCATGATCGGCAGCAATATCATAAAGGCACTGAATGACACCGGGTATCGCGATATCCTGGTGGTGGATAACCTGAAAGACGGCACCAAATTTGTCAATCTGGTGGATCTGGATATTGCCGACTATATGGACAAAGAAGATTTCATCGCCAGCATCATGGCCGGTGACGATCTGGGTGATATCGACGCCATTTTCCACGAAGGTGCCTGTTCGTCCACTACCGAGTGGGACGGCAAGTACATGATGGATAACAACTATCAATACTCCAAAGATATCCTGCACTTCTGCCTGGATCGCCAAATCCCGTTCCTGTACGCCTCTTCTGCCGCCACCTACGGCGGGCGGACAGATAACTTTATCGAAGAGCGCCAGTACGAGCAGCCGCTGAACGTTTACGGCTATTCCAAATTCCTGTTCGACCAATACGTGCGTGAAATCCTGCCACAGGCAGAGTCACAGGTGTGTGGTTTCCGTTACTTCAACGTTTATGGCCCGCGCGAAGGCCACAAAGGCAGCATGGCCAGCGTAGCGTTCCATCTGAACAACCAGATTAAGCGTGGTGAGAACCCAAAACTGTTCTCTGGCAGTGAAAACTTCAAGCGTGACTTCATCTACGTGGGTGACGTTGCTGCGGTCAACCTGTGGTTCTGGCAGAACGGCGTATCCGGCATCTTCAACTGTGGCACCGGCCGGGCAGAAACCTTCCAGGCGGTGGCCGATGCGGTAGTGGAATACCACCAGACCGGTGCGGTGGAATACATTGAATTCCCTGAAAAACTGAAAGGCCGCTACCAGGCATATACCCAGGCCGATCAGACCAAACTGCGTGCGGCGGGTTACAGTGCACCATTTAAAACGGTCGCCGAAGGCGTCAAAGAATATATGGCCTGGTTGAATCGCACCGCTTAAGCGGAAGGAACCTGTAAAGGGTATGAAAATACTGGTGATCGGCCCTTCGTGGGTTGGCGATATGATGATGTCGCAAAGTCTCTACCGCACCCTGAAGGCCGAATATCCGTCGGCGGACATTGATGTGATGGCACCCGCCTGGTGCCGCCCATTGCTGGCGCGTATGCCGGAAGTCAACCAGGCGCTGGCGATGCCGCTGGGCCACGGTAAATTAGGGCTGGGCGAGCGCCGCCGTTTGGGGCACAGCCTGCGCGCCAAAGGGTATGACCGCGCCTACGTGTTGCCCAATTCATTTAAATCTGCCCTGGTGCCATTCTTCGCCAACGTTCCGCAGCGCACCGGCTGGCGCGGGGAAATGCGCTATGGCCTGCTCAACGACATCCGTGCGTTGGATAAAGCCGCCTTCCCGCTGATGGTGCAACGCTATGTTGCACTGGCCTATGACAAACAGCGGGTGCAGCGGGCCGAAGACTTACCACAGCCGCTGCTGTGGCCGCAACTGCAGGTGAGTGACGAAGAGATTGCCGAAACCACCTCCGCCTTTAACCTCAGCGACCACCGGCCGATTATCGGTTTTTGCCCTGGGGCGGAATTTGGCCCGGCAAAACGCTGGCCGCACTACCATTACGCCGCGCTGGCGCAACAGCTTATCGACCAAGGCTATCAGATCGCCCTGTTTGGTTCGGCCAAAGATCATGAAGCCGGTGAGCAGATCCGCGCCGCACTGGCCGAAGAGGCGCGGGATTTCTGCCGCAATCTGGCCGGGGAAACCCAGTTGGAACAGGCGGTCATTCTGCTGGCTGCCTGCCAGGCGGTAGTCAGCAATGATTCAGGATTGATGCACGTTGCCGCAGCGTTGAACAAACCATTGATAGCATTGTATGGCCCAAGCAGCCCAGACTTCACGCCACCGCTGTCCAATAAGGCAAAAGTCATCCGCCTGATCAGCGGCTATCATAAAGTCCGTAAGGGTGATGCCGATCAGGGCTATCACCAGAGCCTGATCGACATTCAACCACAGCAGGTGTTAGACGCGCTGACGCCGTTACTTGCCGCCAGCGAGGAATAATCATGCAGGTTCTGATCGTCAAAACCTCATCCATGGGGGATGTGCTTCATACGCTGCCCGCCTTGACCGACGCGATGCATGCCATCCCCGGCATCCGTTTTGACTGGGTGGTGGAAGAAGGGTTCAGCCAGATCCCCACCTGGCATCCGGCGGTGGATCGCGTAATTCCGGTGGCCATTCGCCGCTGGCGCAAAAACTGGTTCGGCCCCGAAGCCCGTCAGCAGCGTTGCGATTTCAAACGCCAGGTGCAAGAACGCAACTATGACATCGTGATCGACGCTCAGGGTTTGATGAAAAGCGCGGCGCTGGTAACCCGTATTGCCCACGGCAGCAAGCACGGCCCAGACTGCAAAAGCGCCCGTGAGCCATTTGCCAGTTGGTTCTATAATCATCGTCACCAGATAGATAAGCAGCAGCATGCGGTAGAACGTATCCGTGAGCTGTTCGCCAAAAGCCTGGGCTATGAAAAACCACAAAACACCGGTGACTACGCCATTGCTGCCCGCTTTCTCAGCCAACCGCCTGCGGACGCCGGGCAATACCTGGTTTTTCTGCACGCCACCACGCGTGATGAAAAACACTGGCCGGAAGCAAACTGGCGCGAATTGATTGAATTGGTCGCCGCTACCGGGCTGAAGATCAAACTGCCATGGGGAGCCACGCATGAGTATCAGCGCGCTTTACGGTTGGCGGAAGGGTTTGAACATGTTGAAGTGCTGCCGAAACTCAGCCTACAGCAGGTGGCCGAAGTGCTGGCCGGTGCAAAAGGCGTGGTGTCGGTGGATACCGGGCTCAGTCATCTGACCGCCGCACTGGATCGCCCAAATATTACGCTGTTCGGCCCTACCGATCCGGGGTTGATTGGGGGGTATGGGCGGAATCAGCATGTCTGCCGCCCTGAAGTAGGAAGCGACATGGCTGATATCGGCGCACAACAGGTTATGGGGGAGTTAACCCCTATCCTGACCCTAGAGGACATACGCTAATATGCCCACACAGAATATTCTGCTCAGCATCATTATTGCTGCACACAATAGCGCTAACTACCTGCGCGACACACTGCAAAGCCTGCTCGACGCGCTAGGTGAAAGCATCGTGAAGTGCGAGATCCTTTTGGTGAATGATGCTTCAACGGATAATAGCGGGGAATTGCTCGCCGATTTCGCCCAAGCACTTCCTCAAGCTCGTTATTTCAGCGTAGAATTCAAAAATATTGGTAAAGTACGTCATTTCGCCGTGGCACACAGTCATGGTGAATACATCACTATGCTCGACAGTGACGACCAGCTAAAAAGCGGCTCTCTGAATGAAATAAACGCTTTTCTAGGCAACAATAAGCCCGACCTATTGTTAACAAAGCTGCATGAGGTACGCGATCTTACCAAGGCAGATAAAAACTGGCACGGTTTGCAAACAGAATATCTGACCCGGGATGAAGCGATTACACGTTTCCTGCTCCATAAAGATTTTCAAGCACATTTGATTGGGCAGTTTATCAAGCGTACTCTCCTGCAAGCTAATCCGATCCCTGAGTTTACCTGCTACGAAGATTTTTATGTATTCCCACAAATTCTCACACAATCCCAACATATTGTATTCTCGCGCGCGAGTCATTATCTCTATATAAAGCGAAATTCAAGCCTATCGAATTCACCCTCAGCAGAAAAAATACATAATTTGTTTTTGTGTACTGAAAAAATGGACACACTGTTTGGTCCCAAGTTTCATGATTTGGTATTATGCCATTGGCTAGACATTGAACTAAAACAGAAAATTTGGATCAAACAAAGCGTGATGTTGGATACTTTGAGTAAAAAAGTACGTGAAACTCGTTGTCTTGGGTTTTTCATCAATCCAGCGATAAGATTCAGCTATAAGAGAAAAGCGGCAAAGTTATTATGGAAAAAATAGGGCAAAGATTGTACTTCATCAGTTTCATACTGGCCATTTTATCTATTGTTTTTACTTTGATTATTACGGCCCGTCAACGTGAGCTTTTCTATTTCTCGTTCTACGTTGCCATGTTTGGTCTTTTCGTCGAAAGAAAAAATATCCGCTTACCAAAGATGGATATTTCTTATGCTCTCATCATGATAGGGCTCGTTAAAATCATCTGGACACTGGTGCTTTATCGCCATACGCAGGGATATGGCTATGGCGATACACAGTTAGATGCAGGTAAAAAACTGGTGGTAGGTGGGGTGTTGATTTTTTATATAACCCAGTTCTCGCATTATTTAACTACGTTCAACTATCGCCAATATTTACTGGCTGCATTTACTATGGCTTTTGTACTAGCGACAAGCTACGGCCTCGTTCAGATTTATCATGGTATTGAGCGTATCGATCTCAGTACCAACCGAGCAACCATCGCAGCCTATATCTATTCTACACTTTCAATACTGCTTATCTATCTATTGATCAAGCTAAAACAGAATGCAGGCTATCGCATTGCAGTAGCGGCGATAATTATTAGCTCATTCCTGATTATAGTCATGACGGGAACACGCGCCGCGATACTCTCGCATCTGTTACTTATTCTACTGATGATGTTGTTCCACTTCCGCAAAATCCATCTTAAACCGCTACTGATTGTCATAGCCTTGGTGGGGGTTGTGGGTATCGCTTCCTACGGTAAATATATTAAGCCCAAGATCGAACAAACCAGTACCGAAATCATGTTGTATCAGAAAGGCAACGATGATTCATCGCTAGGTTCCCGTTTCTCATTATGGCGTGTCGGGCTAGAAATATTCTCACAACATCCTTTCGGTAATACCGTTGAAGCTCGCCAGAAGCAAGCGGCCGAAATTGTCGCTCATGATCCCAAAAATCAAACGGCTCTGGCCTATATCACCTCACACCTGCATGACGAACTGCTTGAGGCCGCCTCACTACAAGGTATTGTTGGCCTACTGACAGTGCTATTTTTCTACGGGTATATCCTCACAAAGTCGTTGGTTCAGAGAAATACCCCGTTGCTGATGATTGGCTGCTGCATGGTGGTTTATGGTTTAACAGATGTTTTGCTAATTAGTGCAGAATCATTACTGTTCTATATGGTATGTATCGCACTATTTGCAAGAAATAATCCAGTAACGCCAGAGTCATGATAATTTAGCCCGGTTCGGAGTTCCGCGAACCGGGCTAAATACTATTTCCCATGGTAACTTTTCAGGATACTGTCAAGAGCCTGTCTGAAATTCAAGTAGTAACTATCGTCGTAAAACTTAGCAATGGATTGTTTGATCTGTGCTTGGTTAATCATGATTTCCCCATTAACTAAGCCCTGCAAGATCTTCGTCAACTCAGCCCGTTGCTTGACCGGATACAAATGGCCGTTAATGCCATCAATAACGTCTGCAGGGCCCGTTGGGCAATCTGAACTCACGCAATACACACCGTGAGCCATAGCCTCCAGTAAGGTCATCGGTAACCCTTCAAACGCTGAGGTCAATACTAATGCCTTGAGATCGCCAATATTCGTTTTAGCGTAGAGCCAAGGCAGTGCTTGCCAGCCATGCCACAGAACTCGACCAGAAAGGCCTTTTTTTTCAGCATATTGCTGGCACTGGAGCAAATCCGCACCGCTCCCTACTATGTGCAGCCGCCAGTCTCCTTGCAAGGCTACCAGCGAATCCAGCAGGTCTTTCAACCGTTTTTGCCCTTCAAAAATGACACGGCCAATATAAATAAAATTAGCAGGTGAAACGCTAACTGGAATAGTATCCTCAGTTTTTTTCACCGGATTAAAAACGGTATAGATATCCCTCTCTTTTACCCCAAGCTCCCGAACTTGCTGATTAATACCGTTGCTAATCACCAAGTGCGCGTCGGCTTTGAGGATGTAAGTGTATTTGTAGAGATCATATAATGAGAAATGTAGCCAAGAAGCAATAGGATATCGGCCCAGACACAGTTTTCTAGAGACGTTGGCGATATAACAAGAAAGGGTGTCTAGGGCGATAACCAAGTCCGGTTTACTTCTACGCAGGAAACTGGATAAGGCAAATGCAAAATGCAGTCGCCTTAGCTTAGTGTTACGCACCGTTGAGGCAACCATCTGGACGTTTAATCCCGCATACCACTGCTCATCTACCTCTCCTTTTTCATTGAAGAAGACAAAATCAACCTTAGTATCAGGATTATTTACCGCAATCAGTTCAACCAATCTTTTACATACGGTTTCCATCCCACCGTAACCACTCAAAGCATACCCTGTAATCACAATGTTCATTTCAACCCTTCACTGTGTCAAAGCTATTCTTTGCCGAAGTAACACACATTTTTTCTAATATCCCATATACCTGATCCACGGGAATAATCGACAATGGCTGTTCAGGGTGCCTGCTCAACGCATGGTGGTGACTGCAGGAGAGATCGATCACATGATGTAATTCTTTATTTTGATAAGGGCCGGTAAATTTAGGGCTGGCGGTAACAAACAGACTGATGGTCGGTATTTTCAACGCAACGGCTAAATGCAGTGGACCTGTATCACCTGTCAACAGCACATCTAAAGAATCAATTACGCCAATTAATTGTGGCAACGAAGTTTTACCCACATAATTGCTCACGCGCTGCTGTTGAACACTGTTCAGACCGGCCAGTAAAGTATCAGCCAGCTCGCGATCAGCACGAGAACCAATGATCACGATCTCGCACTTATCATCATGAGAATCAATAAGTCTCTTAGCCAACTCGGTGAAGTAACTCACAGGCCAACAACGCTCTCGGGTTGAAGCGCCCATATTAAATCCGATCCGTATCCGCCCGACGGGTTTGGCCAACCTCTCAAATGAGCAGGGGATTTCCATTTCTATCTTGGAAGTATCCCCCCCAAGAAACTGCATCAAATCCAGTTTACGCTGAATCAGATGCCCACTAAAGTTCAATGAACAACTGATCACCCAGGAATCTAATTCCTTGGGCAAGGTCAGATAATTATCCCTCAGGATATATTGGCAACCCGCTAAAGCCGCACTGAGAATATCGTAAGGCAGATGGCCATGCAAAATAACCGCCAGTTCAGGTTTGTGCTTGCGGATTTTACACACGGCCTGCATCATATCCCGGAATTTATTATTCCAGAAAATAACCTCATCAAAACACGAGTAATCCTTTACCATCGCATAATTAACGGTACCCGCAACTAACGTAATATGGGCATCAGGGTAACGCTGGCGTAAAGCCCGCATCGTTGGGGTATTAAACATAAAATCCCCCAAGGCTGTCGTAGAATATACTACGATGCGTTTGAATGGATAGTCAGGACTCAACGATTTTTTCGGTTTTATATTGCCAAACAGCAAATTATAAACAGATAAAAACCAATGAGCATACTTCATTTTTCTGATTTTCATGTTAAGAACCAGTTTTCATCTGCTTTTGATAATATTCAGCCAACGTCATTCCCACCGTACGTTGCTGCAACCAACTAAAAAGTTGCTCCAAATCGCGATACAAGGCTTCAATATCCTGCTCGGTTTTAAACGTCGGGCTCCCGCCGGGCATAAACTCAGAGGAGTGCAGCATAAATTCAACGTAGTCATTGCCTTCGGCCAGCGAACGCTGCACAACCTGTTTCATTTGCTCCACATTGCCCCCAGCAGGGCGCAACCAGTGCACCGACGGGGAGCGTTTTTTCCCACGCAGGCTATCATAGCCCTGTTTTAGCGCATTCATCAGCGCCGAATGTTTATATTGAATACTCATCGGTACTTCTAGCAACGTCGAATGACCGGGTTTGGCAATATCTTGCGGATCGATAAAATAAGCCTGCGACGGGAAATGGCGATAATCAGTGCCCCCCTTACCCTGCGGATTACCCGGTGAGTATTGCCAGTTAACACGTGGCGTAACGGAACAATCGACCTGATAGCCATACTCCAGCAATAATGAGGCATAAAATTCGTTAAACGCCCAGCGCCCCGCTCGGTGGCTGAGCATTTTGGTCTGGAAAGCATCTTCCAGCAGCTTGGTCATATGATCAACTTTGGCACGGATCTGCTCAGCAGGATATTCAATCAAATAGGGCTTATGGCACCAGTCATCATCAGTGAGCGGCGTCAGCGGCGGGCTGTTCCAGGCATGCAGATGCATCCCCACTTCACCGGTTCCGCGAACAATCACATCACGAGCGAATTCAACGTATTCCGCATCCACCGCCATTTCATAGTTGGTGAGATAAACCGGCTTAAAGGCATATTTTTCGCACAGCGCCTGAAAGCGCGGTAGAAAACGCGTGTTCTCGGTCGAAATACGATCGTGGTTTTGCCACAGATTATCGCCTTCGGTATCAATCGTGATAAGAAACGCCGGTTTGGTCATAAATATCGAGCCTGATATCAACGGAATACATTATGTTACGCAGCCTGTTTAGCAAGGGCAAACAACTTTACTGCCTCGTTTGGACAACACAGTGCCGCATTTATCTCCAGAACCGATTATTTTTATGTGGCTGGCAAGAAAATCGAGCAACAGTAGCCACATGCGATCGGGTCATTTAGAATCAGTGATTGGTTTCCCTAAAAGCGACTGATGATGAACGATGCGCCTGCCCTAACGCCTGCCATGCCAGTGCAACGGATTTTGCTTATTAAACTTCGCCATCACGGCGATATGCTGCTAACGACACCAGTCATCAATACCCTGCGGCAAAACTACCCCAATGCGCAGATCGATATCCTGCTATACCAAGAAACACAGGATATGCTGGCCAGCAATCCGGCACTGTCACAAATATTGGTCATCGATCGCCAATGGAAAAAACAGGGAACCAAAGAACATCTCGCCCACGAACTGAAGCTGATCCGCCAGTTGAAAGCGCAACATTACGACCTGGTGGTTAACCTTGCCGATCAATGGCGTAGCGCACTCCTCGCTAAGCTGACCGGCGCACGTATCCGCCTGGGTTTTGACTTCCCGAAACGCCGCGGCTTTTTATGGCGCCATTGTCATACCCATCTGGTGCCAGTAGCCGACCATGCCCATCTGCATACCGTTGAACAGAACCTTTCGCTGTTGCAACCGCTCGGTCTGCCTACCGTTAGCCAGCAGGTAACCATGAGCTATAGCCCGCAGGACGAGCAAATCAGCCGGCAGCTTTTACAACAAAAAGGCATCACCAGTGCCTATATCGTGGTACAACCCACTTCACGCTGGTTCTTCAAGTGCTGGAGTGAAGAAAAGATGGCGGCAACCATCAGCGCACTGCAGGCCGATGGGCACCAATTGGTGATCACCTCAGGGCCAGACGCCAAAGAACAGCAGATGGTCGCTCGGATACTGGAACAGTGCCCAGCGCAAGGGGTGGTTTCTTTGGCCGGGCAGTTGACCTTGCGCCAGCTTGCTGCACTGATCGATCACGCAACATTATTTATCGGCGTAGATTCCGTCCCGATGCATATGGCCGCTGCGCTGCAAACCCCTTGCGTTGCGCTGTTCGGGCCGTCCAAACTGGTATTCTGGCGCCCCTGGCAGGCGATCGGCCAGGTTATCTGGGCTGGAGACTACGGTACATTGCCCGACCCTGATGCCATCAATACCGGTACCGATGAGCGTTATCTCGACCTTATTCCTACAGACGCGGTGCTTGCAGCCGCGCGGAGCACGCTTGCATGAAAGCATTTCGCTTGGCGATTGTCCGCCAAAAATACCGCCCGGATGGCGGGGCAGAGCGTTTCGTTTCCCGTGCCCTGGAGGCGCTGGAGCAACAAGATCTGGAGCTGAACGTCATCACCCGCGAATGGCAGGGTGATACCAACCCGAATTGGCATATCCACCTGTGTAACCCGATAAAGTTCGGGCGCATCAGCCGTGAACGCGGCTTTGCCGAAGCGGCCAGGGCATTGTGGCAGAAAGAAAATTTCGATCTGGTACAAAGCCACGAACGCATTCCCGGCTGTGATATCTACCGCGCCGGTGATGGGGTGCATCGCCGCTGGCTGCTGCAACGCGCACGCCTGCTGCCAGAGTGGCGGCGCAAATGGCTGTTTTCCAATCGCTATCATCGCTATGTGATGTGTGCCGAGCGCGCCATGTATGCCGCACCTGAACTGAAAGCCGTGATTTGTAACGCAGAGATGATCAAGCAGGAGATCGTTGACGATTTCGGCGTCCCTGCCGACAAAGTCACGGTGATCTACAACGCTATCGATAATCAGACATTTTTACCGGCCAGCGAACAACAACGGCAACAGCTGCGCACGCAATACCACCTTCCCCAGCAGGCGCATTGCCTGATCTTTGTAGGTTCAGGCTTTGAACGTAAAGGCCTAGCGGCAGCCATCCGCGCGATCGCCCCGACCGAAAGTTACTTACTCGTCGTTGGCAAAGATAAAGCGGAGAAGCGTTACCGCGCGCTGGCGCAATCGCTGGGCTGTAGCGATCGGGTACGCTTTATGGGGGTGCAAAAACACACGTTGCCGTTTTATCAGGCCGCGGATGCCCTGCTGCTGCCAACGCTCTATGATCCTTTCCCTAACGTGATTCTGGAAGCGATGTCATGCGGATTACCGGTGATCACCAGCACCACCTGCGGCGGTGCTGAATTTATCACGCCAGGGAAAAACGGTTTTGTCACCGATGCGCTGGATGTCAACGCCATCACCGACGCCATTCATGCTTTACCACAACAGGTGCTGGGCTCAAGCATGGCAGAAGCGGCTAGGTTGCGCATCATGCCTGCCACGCCAGCCCATCTCTCACAGCAATTGATTAATCTTTACAACCGACTTCTGGACTGATTATGCGTATCCTGATGATTATCGACGGTTTGCCCGGCGGCGGCGCAGAAAAAGTGGTGCTGACACTGAGCCAGGGTATGCAGCAAATGGGGCATGACGTTAGCCTGATTTCACTGCGTGACGTGTGTAACTACCCGATTCCCGCAGGCATCCATTATCAGGTAATGGCGGATACCAGCCGCAAACCCTGGCGTAAGCTGACCGAACTGAGGCGCCGTGCCAAAATGCTCGACCAAGCGATCGCCACCAACGAGCAACAGCATGGCAGTTACGATCTGGTGTTCTCAAACCTGCATAAAACCGACCGCATCGTCAGCCACAGCAAAGTACTTTCTTCTGAGCAGTTGTGGTTCTGTATCCACGGCATTCTCTCGACGTCCTACTTGGGCCACCGTACCGGTCTTGATCGCTGGCTGAAAAAGCGCAAGGTTGCCCGTGTTTATCAGGGTCAGAATATCGTTGCCGTCTCGCAGGCCGTGGGGAATGACCTGCGGCAAAACCTGTTGATTCAACCTAAGCAACTTGCCGTCATCAACAACCCGTTCGATATTGATGCGATCGCACAACAGGCGGCGGAACCCTGCCAGTTGGCAGGCCAAGAATATCTGATCCACGTGGGCCGTTTTCATCCGCATAAACGTCACGATCGCCTGCTGAAAGCCTATGCGCTTTCCGGCATCCAGGCTCCGCTAGCTTTGGTGGGAACAGGCGATGAACAGCACACCAATGCCATCAGAAAATTGGCCTTTGAGCTCAATATTGCCGATCGCGTGCTATTTCTCGGTTTTCAAGCTAACCCTTATCCCTTGATCAAACATGCAGCGATGCTGGTGCTCAGTTCAGACAGTGAGGGGTTCGGTAACGTACTGATTGAAGCATTGCTGTGTAATACTCCGGTAGTCAGCACCCGCTGCCCTGGTGGGCCAGAGGAAATTTTAGAAAATAATGGCATGGGTCATGCGTTGGCAGAGCTGAATGAACAATCACTGGCAGATAAAATGGTGAAGATCTACGCCCAACCACCGGAGATTAATCACCAGCAGTTGTTAAGCTATGGCCTGCAACCTATTTGCCAACAGTATTTGGCGTTAAAGAAATAACTAAAATGGCAGGACACTCCCTGCCATCAGGGGTTATTTCATCGCTTCAATGCTGTGCCACACTTCTTCGATGGGAATATCACTACAATCTCCCGATTCAGCCTGTAATATTTGGTACTTCCCTGACCATGGATGCCACTCTTCCTGACTCGTCTCACCGAAAAATACCACTTGGTTTTTATTCAGCGCGGCAGCCAAATGCATCTGGCCACCATCACTGCACAATACCAGATCGCAGAGATCAAACGCGGCTAACAACTCACGCACCGAAGTCGTGGGATAGAGCGCGACACGCCCATTCTGGCATTGCTTCAGTAGCAACTCAGCCCTTTTCTGATCGCCGATATCATCCGGTGCCAAAGCCCCCTGTGGTGACCAAAAAATCAGCACAGAGGTTTGCGGATCAGCAGTCAGACGGCGGATGATCTCGGCATAACGCTCCAAAGGCCACGTGCTCTTTTCTCTTCGATTACTGAAATGCACCGCATAAATATGCGAACTCTCTGGCAACAGAACGTTTAGACGCTGGGCAGCGGCCTGACGTTCATCCTCACTGAGATAAACACGCACGGGCGGAATCGGGATGGTTTTATCAGTAATCGCAGAAAGATAACTGAAGGCATATTCAACCTGATGTTTGCCATGAAAATCCTCCTTACGAAAAGCATGAGTGATTTCAGGCTTACCTAAATCAGCACCGATAATATGTTTCGCTCCAGCCATCTTTGCCAGCCGCAGGCTATATTTACAAGGGACAGGGTTGGCCAGAATCGCCGCATCAAACTTTATTTTTCGTAGCTGCAAAAATATCATTAAGCGTTCAAAATAAACGCCCAGCGTCGTTTCATGCTTTGCCTTGTGCTTTGCCTTTTTATAAACAAATACCTGCTCGATATTTGGGTTGTTTTTCACCACATCCTGACTGACTTTATTGATTAACAAATAAACTTTGGCCTCAGGATAGGCAATTTTTACCCCTTCAATCAATGGAGTGGTACAAACGAGGTCGCCAATGTTGTCGCGGCGAATAATTAAAATATTCTTCATTCCAAACCTTGCGGCGAAACTCTCGCCTGTTGTCCCAACCTGACACCCAGGTTACCAAATTAGCGCCTTTCCCTTACGGTTATGATACTATTCTGGGTAACCCATATAAATGAAATTGATAGAATGCTGCTCCGTTTATATCAGGTACTACTCTACCTTATACAACCCCTGATCTGGCTCCGCCTACTGCTGCGTAGCCGCAAAGCCCCAGCCTACCGTAAACGCTGGGCAGAACGCTATGGCTTCTGCGCTGGGAAAGTGGTGCCGGGTGGTATTATGCTGCATTCCGTTTCTGTCGGCGAAACGCTGGCCGCCATTCCGCTCGTGCGTGCATTACGCCACCGCTACCCTTATTTACCGATTACTGTGACCACAATGACGCCGACGGGTTCCGAACGCGTGCAGTCTGCTTTCGGTAACGACGTGCATCATGTCTATCTGCCTTATGATCTGCCCGGTTCTATGCGTCGCTTTCTCGATCAGGTGAATCCGAAGCTGGTTATTATCATGGAAACCGAGCTCTGGCCAAATCTGATCAATGCGCTACACCAGCGCCAAATCCCGCTGGTGATTGCCAATGCCCGCCTTTCAGCCCGTTCGGCCGCCGGTTATAGAAAAATCAGCGGTTTTATTCGCCATATCCTGCAGCGCATTACCCTGATCGCAGCTCAAAATGAGGAAGATGGTGATCGTTTTATCGAATTGGGCCTGAAACGTTCGCAGCTCACGGTGACTGGCAGCCTGAAATTCGATATTTCCGTTACGCCGGAATTGGCGGTACGCGCGGTGACGCTGCGCCGCCAGTGGGCACCGCGTCGCCCGGTGTGGATCGCCACCAGTACCCACGAAGGGGAAGAAACCATTCTGCTGGAAGCCCATCGCAAACTGCTGGAAAAGCACCCTGACCTGCTGCTGATTCTGGTGCCACGCCATCCTGAACGCTTCGCCATCGCCAAAGAGCTGACGCAGAAATCAGGTTTCAGCTACACCACGCGCAGCAGCGGTGAAATTCCTTCCAGCAGCACGCAGGTGGTGATTGGCGATACTATGGGTGAATTGATGCTGTTGTACGGTATTGCCGATCTGGCTTTTGTCGGCGGCAGCCTGGTGGAGCGCGGTGGACATAATCCGTTAGAAGCGGCAGCGCACGCGATCCCGGTGCTGATGGGCCCGCACATCTTCAACTTCAAGGATATCTGCGCCAAGCTCTCGCAGGCCGGTGGATTGATTGCCGTTACCGATGTGGATTCTCTGGTGAAAGAAGTCACAATGCTACTCACTGATGAAGACTATCGCCGCTACCACGGCCGCCATGCGGTTGAAGTGCTGTATCAGAATCAGGGAGCGCTGCAGCGCCTGCTGCAACTACTGGAACCCTACCTGCCGCCACGGAGCCACTAGATGAGCAGCCGCAAAAGCCTGTCGGTGGTGATCATTGCCAAAAACGAAGCCGAACTGCTGCCTGATTGCCTGCAATCGGTGGCTTGGGCGGATGAAATCATCGTGCTTGATTCTGGTAGCCAGGATGGTTCTGTCGCTTTGGCGGAAAGCCTGGGAGCTAAAGTCTTTACCGATACCAACTGGCAGGGTTTCGGCAAACAGCGCCAAAAAGCACAAAGCTATGCTACCCAAGATTACGTTCTGATGATCGATGCCGATGAACGCATTACGCCGGAGCTGCGCCAATCTATAGAGCATGCGCTGACCATAGCGGACGACAACGTGGTATACAGCCTGGGTCGCCGCAACCTGTTCCTCGGCCGCTTTATGCGCCACAGCGGCTGGTACCCTGATCGGGTTAATCGCCTTTATGCCAACCAACGCTATCGTTACAACGACGACCTGGTGCATGAATCTCTTAATATCAACGGGGCCAAAGTGGTGCCGCTGAAAGGCGATCTGCTGCACCTGACCTGCCGTGATTTTTTTGCTTTCCAGCGCAAACAGTTACATTACGCCGAACAATGGGCTGCCCAGCGCCATCAGGCCGGTAAAAACTGTGGTTTTATGTCTATTCTCACGCACACGCTAGGGGCGTTTTGCAAAACCTGGCTGCTACGCGCCGGTTTCCTCGACGGTAAACAGGGCTTGCTGTTAGCGGTGGTCAACGCGCAATATACCTTTAATAAATATGCCGCCTTGTGGGCGTTGGACCGTAATTACACTGAGAAGTGAATCATGAGCAGCAAAGCCATCTACCCAGGAACCTTCGACCCGATGACTAACGGTCATCTGGACTTGGTGACACGCGCTTCATTGATGTTTGACCACGTGATTCTGGCGATTGCCGCCAGCCCGAGCAAAAAGCCGCTGTTTACTTTAACAGAGCGCGTAGCATTGGCGACGCAGGTCACTTCACATCTGGATAATGTGGAAGTGCTTGGCTTCAGCGAGTTGATGGCGCACTTTGCCGCCCATCAGAACGCCAATATTCTGGTGCGCGGGCTGCGTGCAGTGTCTGATTTTGAATATGAATTGCAGTTGGCGAATATGAACCGCCATCTGATGCCTCAGCTTGAAAGCGTGTTCCTGATGCCATCCGAAGAGTGGTCATTTATCTCTTCTACGCTGGTGAAAGAAGTGGCGCGTCATGGTGGCGACATCTCGCCATTCCTGCCGGATGTCGTCACCAAGGCATTGATGGAAAAGCTCGCCGCAGAGTAATCAGTGCTGGCAGCTGCGGCAGAAAAAGGTGCTGCGCTGCCCGTGCTTGGCGCTTTCAATCAAGGTTCCACATACGCGGCAGGGTTCACCTGCTCGGCCATACACCTGCAATTCCTGCGCAAAATAGCCTGGTTTGCCGTCTGATTGCAGAAAATCGCGCAACGTAGTGCCCCCCTGCTCAATCGAACGCAGCAATACCGCCTTGATGGTCGCCACCAGCAGGTCTGCCTCCGCCTGACTCAGTGAACTGGCCTGGCGATCGGGCAGGATCCCGGCGGTAAACAGCGATTCACTGGCGTAGATATTCCCCACCCCCACCACCAGCTTGTTATCCATCAGCCAGGGTTTGATCGGTGTGCGTTTATTGCGTGATTTTTCATACAGATAGTTGCCATCGAACGCTTCGCTCAACGGTTCAGGGCCAAGATGGGCCAACACGCTGCTCGTTGCCAGATCTTCACACCACAACCAGGCACCGAAACGACGCGGATCGGTATAGCGCAGGATCATGCCGTTACTCATCACCAGATCGACATGATCGTGTTTGCCGGCTTCAGTTTCTTCCACCAACATACGCAAGCTGCCAGACATCCCCAGATGCACGATAATCCAACCGTAATCCAGCTCGATCAACAGATACTTGGCGCGGCGCTGCACGCTGCGCACCGGCCGATCGCTCAACGCCAGGATTTGTTCAGAGACAGGCCAACGCAGGCGGGCATTACGCACCACCGCATACTGGATATGATGCCCGACAAGGTAAGGTTCGATGCCGCGGCGGCTGGTTTCGACTTCTGGTAATTCAGGCATATCGCGCTCCCTTTCAGATACCTCAATCTTAGATAACAAAAAACCCGGCCTTGGCCGGGTTTTTATTAATCCACTAAAATTACTTGATTTTAGCTTCTTTGTAGATCACGTGTTGACGGACAACTGGATCGAATTTCTTCAGTTCCAATTTTTCCGGCTTAGTACGCTTGTTCTTCGTGGTGGTATAGAAGTGACCAGTACCAGCAGAAGAAACCAGCTTGATCTTCTCGCGAACACCTTTAGCCATGATTCAGTTCCTTTCCTTAATACTTCTCACCACGGGCACGCAGATCGGCCAAGACCGTCTCAATACCCTTCTTATCAATAACACGCATACCTTTAGCAGATACACGCAGAGTTACAAAGCGCTTCTCAGCCTCAACCCAAAAACGGTGTGAGTGCAGGTTAGGCAGAAAACGGCGTTTGGTCGCGTTCATTGCGTGGGAACGGTTGTTACCGCTCACCGGGCGCTTGCCAGTAACTTGGCAGACTCGGGACATGTCTATTCTCCAAAAATCAAATCAGCTCGAGCTTCGTATAGGGTATGGCCGCCTCGTCAGGCTTTTAGAGCCCATCTCAGCAAACTTCATACTGAGGAGACTCTCGTCATCAGGTCAGAAACTACACATCAGGTTAGAAACCTGCTGAGATAGGCTCTTAACGCCAAACCCAAGATTCTCAAAGGTGGCGTAGTATACGCTCTGAAGCGTAAGTGCTCAAGTCCCGAACAGCTAACGATCCCTCAAGGATCGCGAAAAAATAGCTTAAAGCCATCCGCGCTCGGCAAAAGAGACACATTCACCCCGGCCTATCACCAAATGATCGAGCACTCGGATCTCCAATAACCGGCAGGCATTCACCACTTGCTCGGTTATCAAACGGTCGGCGTGGCTGGGTTCAGCCTTACCCGAAGGGTGATTATGCGCCAGAATGATGGCGGCTGCATTAGCCTTCAACGCTTCACGCACAATTTCTCTCGGGTGTACGACGACGCTGCTGATGGTACCAGCAAACATCTCCTGATGGCGAATAACCCGGTGTTGATTGTCCAAAAACAACACTAAAAACACCTCACGTTCATGATGAACCAGCAAACTGTGCAGATAATGCTGGGTGACTTTCGGATTCAGCAACGCGTTTTCCAACAAATGCGGGCCAGAAAACAGCCGGAGAGCCAACTCCGAAATCGCCTGCAACTGCGCATAGGTGGCATTGCCCAACCCTTTCTGGCTGGTAAATTGTGCGTAATCTGCAGAAATCAGGTGGTACAGCGAACCAAAATGAGCCAGTAGGTGTTCTGCCCGTTGCAAAACGTGAATACCGGGTAAACCGGTGCGCAGGAAGATCGCCAACAGTTCCACGTCTGACAGCGCCGCCGCGCCGTCACGCATCAATTTCTCTCTTGGGGCCAATTCTCCCGGCCATAACGACATATCCTGGCTGCTCATCACCACCTCCCAGCAATCAGCCGAGCATGCCATGCGGCATTATGGATCGCGACAGGTGATTGATAACATTGCGAAGTATTGCGCAGAGTAGAATGTAACTGGCTGCATACACAGCAGAATCGCTCACCTCGCCAACGGTTATGCTAAAATGCCACATCTTTCGGTTTTCAAACGGACCATCATGATGACGGGACTTTCGGGCAAACATATTGTGCTTGGCATCAGCGGCGGCATTGCTGCTTATAAATGCCCTGAACTGGTACGCCGCCTGCGCGACAGGGGCGCTGAGGTGCGTGTCGTTATGACTGCAGCGGCAAAAGCCTTTATCACCCCGCTCACGTTGCAGGCCGTTTCTGGCTATCCGGTTGCTGATGATCTGCTGGATCCCGCCGCAGAAGCCGCCATGGGCCATATCGAACTGGGTAAATGGGCCGATCTGGTGATCCTGGCACCCGCGACTGCCGATCTGCTGGCGCGCATTGCCGCCGGTATGGCTAACGATCTGCTGACCACGGTCTGCTTGGCAACCGCGGCACCGATCGCCGCAGCACCGGCCATGAACCAGCAGATGTACCGTGCCGCAGCCACGCAGGCCAATCTGCAAACGCTGCAGGCGCGTGGTATGTTGCTGTGGGGGCCAGACAGCGGCAATCAGGCCTGCGGCGACGTCGGGCCTGGCCGCATGCTGGATCCGCTGGACATCGTTTCGCTGGCCAACGGCTATTTCTCTGCGCCACAGGATCTGAAACATTTAAAGATTATGATCACCGCAGGCCCCACGCGTGAAGCGCTGGATCCCGTGCGTTTTATCAGCAATCACAGCTCTGGCAAGATGGGTTTTGCCATCGCCCACGCGGCAGCAGCTCGCGGCGCACAGGTTACGCTAGTGGCCGGGCCGGTCAGCCTGCCAACGCCGCCTTGGGTAACGCGTGTAGACGTGATCAGCGCGCTGGAAATGGCGCACGCCGTGCAACAACATGCCGCGCAGCAGAACATTTTTGTCGCCTGTGCCGCCGTGGCGGATTACCGTGCAGCACAGGTTGCCGATGAAAAAATCAAAAAACAGGGTGATGAAATTACCCTCAAGATGATAAAAAACCCCGACATCGTCGCCAGCGTTGCTGCAATGAGCAAAAATCGTCCATTTGTTGTCGGGTTTGCTGCCGAAACCCAGAATGTGGAAGAATACGCGCGACAAAAACTGGCGCGGAAGAAACTAGATTTAATCTGCGCTAACGATGTATCGCTTGCAGAGCACGGTTTCAACAGTGATACCAATGCCCTGCATCTTTTTTGGCAGGATGGAGAAAAACGCCTTCCGCACAGCGACAAGGCACTCCTTGGCCAACGTTTACTAGACGAGATAGTCAGCCGTTATGATGAAAAAAATCGACGTTAAGATCCTCGACCCACGTATCGGTCAGGATTTCCCTTTACCAACCTATGCCACTCCAGGCTCTGCCGGGCTTGACCTACGCGCCTGCCTGGATAACGCGGTTGAGTTGGCACCGGGTGAAACCACCTTGTTACCTACCGGCCTGGCCATTCATATCGCCGATACCGATCTTGCCGCAGTCATCCTGCCCCGCTCAGGGTTAGGCCATAAGCACGGTGTCGTGCTGGGTAACCTGGTGGGGCTGATCGATTCAGATTATCAGGGCCAGCTGATGGTGTCCGTCTGGAACCGCGGTCAAAAATCTTTCACTATTGAACCGGGTGAGCGCATTGCACAGATGGTATTTGTGCCGGTGGTGCAGGCGGAATTCAATCTGGTCACCGAATTCGACAGCAGCGAACGCGGTGCCGGTGGTTTTGGCCATTCAGGCCGCCACTAAGTTCAACCCGTAATATTATGGCCAGCAGGAAATACTACCTGAACTCTTGCCGTGCCAGAGAGAAGGATGTCTCTATGGCACGGTTTGCCCGGTAACGAGAATACCGTACATCCGATCGCATAGAGAATAATGGTTGAAAAGACCATTGGCCCAAACACCATAACAAACGATGACATAAGCCGCTTAACGTTTGCTTTACAGCGGCCAGTGTTTGGGTTCTTAAGAATCTATACCCAATGGATTGCAACACAGGGGTATATACCGTTTTAGCAAAGGTCTAATCAAACATGGCAGAGAAAGAAAATACGAAAAGGAATCGGCGCGAGGAAATACTGCAGGCGTTAGCCCAGATGCTGGAATCCAGCGACGGCAGCCAGCGCATTACCACCGCAAAACTCGCCGCAAACGTTGGTGTCTCTGAGGCTGCCCTCTACCGGCATTTTCCTAGCAAAACGCGGATGTTTGACAGCCTGATCGAGTTTATCGAAGACAGCCTGATATCGCGCATCAATCTGATCCTGCAGGATGAGAAAGAGACGTTCAACCGCCTGCGCCTGATTCTGTTGCTGATTCTCGGGTTTGCCGAGCGCAACCCGGGCCTGACACGCATCATGACCGGGCACGCGCTGATGTTTGAACAGGACCGCCTGCAGGGCAGAATCAACCAGTTGTTTGAACGCATCGAAGCACAACTGCGCCAGGTACTGAAAGAGCGGAAATTGCGCGAAGGCAAAGGTTTTAGCGTGGATGAGACACTGCTGGCCAGCCAGTTATTAGCCTTTTGTGAAGGTATGCTGTCGCGCTATATCCGTTCTGAATTCCGCTATCGGCCGACACAAGATTTCGATGCGCGCTGGCCATTGTTGGCGGCACAACTGCAATAATTGCTAATGCAAGACGCCGGGTTATGCCCGGCGTCAGACTGCTGACAAAACCCGTTATTAGGGAGAGCGCCCCTCGGTGCGCTAGGCCCGAGAATCTCGGGTTCAAAAGCTACTTTGTCATCAACCTCGGCGTCGTCATCTTAAACACCGTATTGCTCGCGATACGCCCGCACCGCCGCCAGATGATCCGCCATTTCCGGCTTCTCTTCCAGATACGCAATCAAGTCCTTCAAGGTAATAATGGAAATCACCTTGCAGTGATAATCACGTTCCACCTCCTGAATTGCCGACACATCAGCACGGCCACGTTCCTGGCGATCGAGGGAAATCAACACCCCCGCCAGGCTGGCATTATTGGCGCTGATCACTTCCATTGACTCACGGATTGCCGTGCCCGCCGTGATCACATCATCCACCAGCATCACGCGCCCCTGTAAAGGGCTGCCCACCAGCAAGCCGCCTTCACCATGATCTTTGGCTTCTTTGCGGTTGAAGCAATACGGCACATCGCGATCGTGATGTTCTGCCAGCGCTACCGCGGTGGTAGTGGCAATCGGGATCCCTTTATAGGCCGGGCCGAACAGCACATCAAAATCAATGCCAGAATCGACCAAGGCTTCGGCATAGAAACGCCCCAACAGCGCCAGGTCACGCCCGGTGTTAAACAGGCCGGCATTAAAGAAATACGGGCTGACGCGGCCGGATTTCAGGGTAAACTGGCCGAATTTCAATACCTGTTTGTTAAGCGCAAACTCGATAAACTGGCGCTGATAGGCTTTCATTACTGCTTCTCCTCGTCTGGTCTGTTCTTCTTACTGCCGCCCGATCGCCGGGCGTAAAAAAGGCGACTTCTCCGTCGCCTTAAAAAATCAATCTGCCAGCGCCGCTTTCTGCGCTTGGAAAATGGTTTCGATGCCCCCTCGGGCCAGTGCCAGCAGCGCCAGCAGCTCATCATGGCTGAACGGCTCGCCCTCGGCGGTGCCTTGCACCTCGATCATGCGGCCATCTTCCATCATTACCACATTCATATCGGTTTCCGCGGCGGAATCTTCAACGTATTCCAGATCGCACAGCGCTTCGCCGTTAACGATCCCCACCGAAACCGCCGCCACCAGCCCTTTCATCGGATTGGCTTTCAGCTTGCCAGCGGCCACCAATGCGTTAAGCGCATCGGCCAATGCCACACAGGCACCAGAAATAGAGGCGGTACGGGTGCCACCATCAGCCTGCAACACGTCGCAGTCTAGGGTAATCGTGAACTCACCGAGTTTTTTCAGGTCTACTGCCGCGCGCAGCGAACGGGCGATCAGGCGCTGGATCTCCAGCGTGCGGCCCCCCTGCTTGCCTTTGGCGGCTTCGCGGGCATTACGGCTGTGGGTAGAACGCGGCAACATACCGTATTCTGCCGTGATCCAACCCTGCCCCTGGCCTTTCAGGAAGCGCGGAACGCCCTCTTCAACCGTGGCGGTGCACAAAACTTTGGTATCGCCAAACTCAACCAGCACTGAGCCTTCAGCGTGTTTCGTATAGTGACGGGTCAATGTCAGGGGGCGAACTTGTTGTGGTGCTCTGCCTGCAGGACGCATGGGCTCTCTCCGGCTTCTTATCAACGATTGGCTGCGCATTATACGGGCTTAGTGACGTTATGCCTATCTTGGCCGCAGGCGCAACGCTATAATCATTGCATCTTTTCCTATTACGGGTACGCATCAATGATCCGCAGCATGACCGCCTACGCCCGGCGTGAAATCAAGGGTGAATGGGGCAGCGCAGCTTGGGAGCTGCGTTCCGTTAACCAACGCTACTTAGAAACCTACATCCGCTTGCCAGAGCAATTCCGCAGCCTTGAGCCGGTGATCCGCGAGCGTATCCGTGGCCGCCTGACGCGCGGCAAAGTGGAGTGCAACCTGCGTTTCGAACTCGATCCCAGCGCGCAAAGCTCGCTGATTCTAAATGAAAAACTGGCGAAACAACTGGTTGAAGCCGCTAATTGGGTCAAGATGCAAAGCGACGAAGGGGAAATTAACCCGATCGACGTACTGCGCTGGCCGGGCGTGATGTCCGCTCAGGAACAAGATCTGGATACCATCAGTGCGCAATTGATGGAAGCACTGGAAGGGGCGTTGGATGATTTCATTGCCGCTCGCGAAAGCGAGGGTACGGCGCTTAAAGCCCTTATCGAACAACGCCTTGCGGGCGTGAGCGCCGAAGTAGCCAAAGTGCGGGCACAAATGCCAAACGTCTTGCAATGGCAGCGTGAACGCTTGGTCAGCAAGCTGGAAGAAGCACAGGTGCAGTTAGAAAACACCCGTCTGGAGCAAGAGCTGGTGCTGATGGCACAGCGTATCGACGTTGCTGAAGAGCTGGATCGCCTGGAAGCACATGTAAAAGAAACACATAACATCCTGAAGAAGAAAGAAGCCGTTGGCCGCCGCCTCGACTTTATGATGCAGGAGTTCAATCGTGAATCGAACACGCTGGCTTCAAAATCCATTAATGCCGATATCACCACCTCTGCCATTGAGCTGAAAGTACTGATCGAGCAAATGCGCGAACAGATTCAGAATATCGAGTAAATATTCAGGAAGAATCAAGAAGCCGCAAAAAACCAGAGAGCCCGCTAAATAGCGGGCTTTTTTGTTGTTATGAGCTAGCATAAAGAATCAAGAAAGCGCATCATTACCGTGTACATAGTGACATTTATAGGAATGGCTTTATGTACACGCCCTATTCAATATTCAGGTATACACGATGCCAAAGCTAACAGATATGCAGATCCGCGCCTGGATAAAGGCCGGGGAACGTTTTGCAGGCCGCGCAGACGGTGGTGGGTTGTATCTGTGCTTCCCTGAAAACTACACATCCCCCTTCTGGCGCTTCAGGTATAAATTCGCTGGAAAGGCTCGCGCAATGGTTATCGGCTCTTATTCGGAGCTATCACTTGCCAAAGCACGTGAAACCACCAAAGAGCTATCGGCACGGGTTTCTTTGGGGTATGACGTGGCCGGAGAGAAGCAGGAACGCAAATCCGAAGCGCTGAATAAGATGGAGCAGGAGAAACACGCGCTGCGAGTTTCAGCACTGGCCGCTGAATACTTTGAGCGCCAGATCCTGCCACGCTGGAAGCACCCAGACATACTGCGCCGCCGTATCGACAAAGACATAAATCCGTCGATCGGTCACATGAAGGTTGAGGACGTAAAACCCCGCCACATTGATAGCATGCTGAAAAGCATTGTTGACCGTGGAGCGCCAACCATAGCAACGGACGTTCTACGCTGGACGCGCCGCATTTTCGATTACGGCATTAAGCGGCACGCACTGGAGATTAACCCTTGTTCGGCCTTTGAGATTTCCGACGCAGGCGGCAAAGAAGTAGCGCGGGACAGGTGGTTAACCCGTGAAGAACTGATCCGGCTGTTCCAGGCCATGCGCACCGCCAAAGGCTTCAGCAGACAAAACGAACTCACGTTTAAGCTATTGCTGGCGCTGTGTGTGCGCAAGATGGAGCTGTGTGCGGCGCGGTGGGAAGAGTTCGACCTGGACGCGGCCATCTGGCATCTACCAGAAGAACGCAGCAAGAACGGTGACGCTATCGACATCCCATTACCGCCACCAGCGGTTGAATGGTTGAGAGAGCTTCACACGTTCTCATGTAATAGCGCCTGGGTACTGCCAGCCAGGAAGATGCAAAACCGCATGATCCCCCACATCCAAGAAAGCACCCTACCCGTGGCGCTGGCAAAGGTGCGGGCAGAAATGCCGGATGTACCGAACTACACCATTCACGACTTCCGGCGTACCGCACGCACCCATCTTGCAGCGCTGGGGATTGACCCAGTAGTGGCTGAACGTTGCCTGAATCACCGCATAAGGGGCGTTGAGGGCATTTACAACCGGCACCAGTACTTCGATGAGCGCAAAGCTGCGCTGGCACAGTGGGCGGCGTTGCTGGTGGCCTTGGAGCATGGCGAGAAATATAACGTTACGCCGATTAAGAAAGTAAAGTAGCAGGACTGATTTAGCGCAAAAAGGTGATGCGATGGTCAAGATTAAAACAAAAAAACCATGTGAAACTATCTGGAAGAAAAATAAAATAGCCCCTCTAGAATATTGTTCACTTGAACGTGCTGCCCGCCTTTTGGGCTGTGAGGTTGAAGATATTCTTCATTGGCAGGAAACTAATAAAATTAGAATAGCTGAAAGGATTACAGGGGAATTCACAGGGTTTTATCGTTTCGATCTGCCACTTGCCCCTAATGTAACCACAGAAAAAGTTAATCAGCACGTGTATAAAAGAATGCTAAGCATTGGAATTGAAGCAGTTATCACTGAATCGGAAATATCCCGTGACAGGCAATCTTTGATACTAGTTTGTGAAATAAATGGCGTGCTTGATATTTTAGAAAGAATACAGCATAGCAAAAAAGACTATATAGCAAGTTATTTCATGTCTGTACCACAAGAGGATTCAAGGAAAAGACCTCACGCGCTTTTATTAGCATCACCTTCGGGCAATCGACGAGAGGTATCGGATAACTTTCTTATTACCAGGATGAATATTGAGGCCATCCACAATGCTATGCATAACGGTTACTTTGACCACAATATTGAGGTTCCTACCTCTGATGAGGATATGCCGAGGCCTACTGTACATCAATTTACTGTGATGTTCGCTTTGTTAAGGCTTGCTGGTCTCTCCGAGGATGAAATAAGGAATATTTCGCCCAGTGAACTAAACAAAAAGCTTCGAGAAGCAGGGGAAGGTAAGGGGATCAATATCCCTCAACCAGATAAAAAAACCTGGGCAAGCTGGCGGGAAAAATTTCACTAATCGGGGAAAGGTTTAAAAATCCCTGAGACTTTTAAAAAGTCCCCTTCGCTGGCGAAAAATATTCTGGTTGAATTACCCCGTAACGACGCAACAACCACCTACAAAAGGTTACGGGCTATGACAGCAACACAGAAGACGCAAGTCGCAATCCCCACTACAGGCTATATCCGCCGCTTTCGCTTGGCTGAAATGCTGGGCGTTAGCGTTGCCACTATCGACCGCAAAGTTAAAAATGGCACATTGCCGCGCCCGGTTAAATTGGGAGAAAAAATCACGGCTTTCGACGCTGTGGAGATCAATGCCTGGTTAGCTTCACGGCGGGAGATTGCATAATGCAAAAGAAAATCCGCACAGAGGCTGGCATCGTTAAACAGGTTAGCGCCTCTCATCACGCCAAGCCAACGCCGAAGAAGCACAGCACACGCAGCTTTACGCTATTCAGCGATTTGAATGGTCATCCAGACGCACCTGCCGCCGCCTAACGAAGCCTGACAATATGAATATGAAAAATACGGCCAACGCTGGCCGGGGCAAAACTCACCCCAAAGAAAGCCACAGTGTTATTAACGGCATTGACTTTGCCGCAATCGTGCCAATTATTCCGGGCCAGATTGGCGGGCGTAAAACTGGTGTTGCAAGTGCTCGATCATTCCATGAGGCGCTCGGCGTTGGGCGTGTATTTACGAGCTGGTTCAATGTCCGTGTAGCTCAATATGGTTTTGTTGAAGGGGCTGATTATGTTCGTGTTGAAAATTTGAGCGCACCCAAACGGGTGTCCTCAAAATCGCGCCAGCAGATTGAATATGACTACCAGATAACCGCTGATATGGGTAAAGAGTTGGGACAGGATTACCAGCAGCGCAAAACCGAACTGAGCTGCCTCTCTCAACGCTGGATGGCTAAGCGCTTGGGGGCTGGTTATGCATAACCACATTTCCAGCCAGAAAGAAGCATTTGCCCTGGCAGGCATCTGTCACTGTACTGATGGTAGTCAGCCTTTTGGTTCGATCTTTTCGCGCTCTAATCTTTGGCGGCAAGCATCTAAAACCCAGGCAGAAAAATTGGCGTGGGGCTTTTTGGGCTTCTCACGTTCCACACAGGAATCTATTTCGTCGATCAGTTCGTGGGGAAAGCGGATTTTTTTCTGTGCTGACTTCGCGTTGACGGCCTTTGTTGCCATGTTATTCCCTCATGATGTTAATGGCTCACAATACTCTAAAAAGCGGTTGACGTGTACCCCCACCAATAATAAAGTGGGGCCACACCATGACTTTATTCATGGTGTTGAAAACACGAAGCCCGGCAGTGTGGGGACACTAACCGGGCCTCTTACCACCACGTTAGAGGAACTAACGCTATGGCTACGTCAAAGTGTACCTACATCTTTGCGGCGATCAACCGCACCCAAAAGAAAGTTAAACCCATCATGTTACGGGTTACCGCGCTGGATGAACAAACCGCCCGCCGCCGTTATGCACCCGATTATGTCCTGCTGTTCGCTGGCCGTCTGCCGGTGCAAGGGGGTGAGCATGTCTAACCTCGTTGATAAAACCCCGCTCACTGCCGCAGAGTTGGCGTTTCAGTGCCTGGCGCTGACCCATGCCGCCTTATTTTCGGATGAGCCCGCCATAAAAGAGTCGCTGCTGTTCGTCCTGCTGGACAGGGTAGACGCGCTGCATGAGATGTTGCCGGAAAAATGCCCGACCTGTAGCGACCTGCCAGCGGTAGGCGATCGCTATGTGCAAAATGACGATGGAATGACAGCTATTGTTAGACGCTGTGCAGGAAAGCGCGTGGTGTTTTCCTACGAGCCATACCCCGCAGCCAGCCATGATTATTCACTGGAGGCATTCATGCGCGAGTTTACCCGGCAGGGGGGCCGCCATGCGTAACAGTTTCGATATTTCAGCCGAAGCCGCCATCATGGCGTTAGTGAATGCGCTGGTTGAAATCGGCGCGATCGCCAAAGAAGCCGATAAACACGTAGCCTGCAAAACCAAATATTCAGGTGCAATCACCCCGCAGGCACTGGCATGTATTGAATTACGCGCCATCGAGGCGATCAAACAGGTCGGCTCCATGATGGAAGCTGAAATACGGGCAAGCGATGAGGCAGAAATGCGCGGCCTGGTGCCGATGCTGAATGAAAATCAGCCTGACTTTTTAAAGAGGCTGGGTATTTATCCCTCCACAACCGGCCGGGTCATGCTCTACGTAGAAAGCGGCCGCATTACGGCGAATACGCCAATACCGGACGATCACATCACGACGAATTTCGATGGTTTTGTTCATCTGGCGGCTCGCGCCGGCTACCGCGTCGATCCCTTGAAAGCAACCGCATAACCGGAGCTTAAAATCATGAATAAAAAATTAGCCGGCCACCCGCCGGAGGCCAAACTCACCCCAAAAACGGGATCGGTGGATATTACGCCTTACCCTGGCCAGCGCTGGAAGGATAATCGTGGGCAGTGTGTCACGGTGACCGGAGCCAGTGTTTACCAGGTGAAATTTGTCCGTGATGGGTATGAATTTCCCTGCGAAATGCCGACAGCGCGTTTCTGCAGTGAATTCACCCTTGTTGAAACCAGAACGTTCACCGAATGGCGGGATGCGGCAAATCCGTTGGAGAAAACCCGAAAATTGAGAGAAATGATTGCTGCGCGCCGGGAGGGATCGAAATGAGATCCGCACCAAATGTGAAGGCACTCCCGAAGGATAAAAACACCGAGGCGATTATTTTCGTGGGGGCCGATGCTCGCGCCCACGCGCAGCACTGGATCGAGAGTGAAGGCCATCGGCATGGTGACGATGTGCCGCCGATCTACCTGGAGAAAAGGGAGCTGGCGGAGCTGCATAACCTGCGCATTATCGACAAAGGGCGGCGATATGCCCGCGTTTATCTGGCCGGTGATATCGAGCCCATTCAGATTAATGCCGTTGCTGAAAAACTGGCACTGGCGGGTATACAGGAGGCGAAACTCTACAAAGGGATCCCCGATCGGAAACCAGAGAACTGGCGGGAATATTTAGCCAGGCTGCGTGACGAAGCCAAGCGTGGGGAAAGTCTGGTTGAAGAAATGCGCAAGGCGAGTGGAAAACGCGCCCCCGTAGACGAACTGGCCCCCCGCGTAGAATCCCGTTCTGGCGGTCTGTATTGGGTCACGCCCAAAATCGACAAGCAATCCGGCGAGGTGATACACCCCGGCCAATGGTTGTGTGGTCCGGTTAATGTATTGGGTGCCGGTGAAGGTGATGGCATCGATTTTGTGATCCTGCGCTGGCAACCGGTTGGAAATCGCCCGAAACGCACAGAAGCTATCCCGGCGGGGGATATCGGCAATCGTGATGGCTGGTCACGTCTGAGCAACCGGGGGTTGCGTATTACGGCAAAACCTCACTTGAGAGCCATTCTTGCCGATCACCTGACCGACAGCCACAGCGGGGAGTTGTGGAGTGTGGCCACGCTGTCGGGCTGGCAGCACGGCGTTTACATCATGCCTGACGGGGAAATCATCGGTGATGCAAAAAAGCGCGTTGTATTCCATGGTCGCAGCGCCACGGCGTCGGGCTATACCGTAGCAGGCACGGCACAGAGCTGGCGCGACAACGTGGCCGCGCTGGTGGAAGGTAACCCGTCAATGATGCTGGGCGTGGCGGCTGCACTGGTTGCGCCATTGGTCGGGCTGGTGGGTGCCGACGGCTTCGGTGTTCATTTCTTCCAGCAGTCCAGCGCAGGGAAAACCACCACGGCCAACATTGCCAGCAGTCTTTACGGTAACCCCGATATGCTGCGCCTGACGTGGTACGGCACCGCGCTGGGGATTGCCAACGAAGCACAGGCACACCATGACGGGCTACTTGCGCTGGATGAGGTCGGCCAGGGGGCCGATCCCAAATCGGTCGCCACCTCGGCTTACACGCTGTTTAACGGTTCGGGAAAACTGCAGGGCGCTAAAGACGGCGGCAACCGGGAGTTGAAACGCTGGCGAACGGTGGCGATCAGCACCGGCGAAATGGACATTGAAACCTATCTGTTGAGTCACGGCATCAAACCCAAGGCCGGGCAACTGGTGCGTCTGCTGAACGTGCCGATGGAAAAGGCAACGGTATTTCATGGCCTGCCATCAGGCAAGGCTCATGCTGATGCCCTGCGTGATGCATGGACGGCGCACCACGGCGCGGCGGGGCGTGAGTGGGTGCGATGGCTTGCCGACCACCAGCAGGAGGCGCAGGAGGCCGCAAGCGCTGTGCGGGAACGCTGGCGCGGGCTTATTCCCGACAGTTACGGGGAGCAGATCCATCGTGTGGGGGAAAGATTTGCGCTGATGGAAGCGGCGCTGGTGCTGGCAACCCCGATTACCGGTTGGGATGCGCAGGCCTGCCGGGATGCCATCCAGCACAATTTTAATGCCTGGGTAAAAGAATTCGGTACCGGGAACAAGGAGCATCAGCAGATTATCGATCAGGCGGAAGAATTTCTTAATGCGTATGGCATGAGCCGGTTTGCGCCCATTGAATATGATCCGCGCGATTTTCCCATAACCGAACTCATGGGATACCGGGATAACGGGGAACGGTTTGATGATCCCATGCTGTTTTACGTGCTGCCTGCGCCGTTTAAAAAACACGTTGCAGGTACTCACAACAAAGACGTCGCTGCCAGAACACTGCATGAGGCCGGCATGCTCAAAAGGCCCGCCAGCGGTAAAAACTGGCAGATAAGAACGCCGCGCCTGAAGCACCTGAACAATGCCCGCCCGTGGACTTATGTTTTGCTCTTTGCACCGGAATCAGAGGAAAGCGAAACCGAATAGCCTACATGTGCGCGTAAACATACTTATCCCACTTATCCCAGACGTAGGTGATATTAGTTAACTTATTGTTATATATGTCTATGTGCATTCCATTCTGGGATAAAAGTGGGATAAGTCGAGGGCTTTTTGGGACAAGTCGAGGCCATTTTGGGATAAGTCACCCGCTGCCGATGCCTGGGACAACTCAAAAATGGGCCAACTTATCCCAAAATGAGGGTGACTTATCCCAGAAATCAAACAAGAAATCAATTAAATCAATTATTTATGAAGATTGGGATAAGTGGGACAAGCGTTTTTGTATACCTATAGAGGAATTTTTTGAAAATGACGAAAAAGGAGGCCATTCAAAAACCTACTTCATCCGGTACGGGAAAAAAATCCCAGTCCGGCGCGGGTGGCTGGAGGTCGGTCTACATACAGCGTGTGCAGGCCCATTATCCACGGGTATTCAGTCACCGTGAGGTCAAACCGTTAAAGGTCGGGATCCGTGACGACATGTTGGCCGATGCTGCAGCGCGCCGTTTGCCTTTGCCCCCAAAACATCTTGTGCTTGCCTTGAGCAAGTTGACCAAAACACCGCGCTATCTGCGTGCGCTTGTGGCGGGTGGCCCTCGTTATGACCTAAACGGCCAGCCCTGCGGTGAGGTAACTGCAGAAGAACAGGAAAACGCCCGGATGCTATTGGCAAACCTGAAATCACACGGCAAGAAAAAGCGATTTACCGACCAATCAGACGCGATCGCCACACCTGATTATTTCATTTTGTGCAACGTAAACTTTTATCGTTGCGTATTATGAAATAAAATAAACCTGTATGAACATACAGAGAGGTGATACATGGCCTATAACCCCAACTTCAAGCCGGTGCTGCTGACCAAAGAGCAGATGCAGGCGGTAAAGCGCATTCAGGACAGCGAGCGGGCAAAATCCCCGTATCAGGTGGCCCCTACCCTTAACGCGATCGTCCGTGGAATTATCGATAAGGCACTCAAACAGGAAGGATTGGTATGAAAATCAATATTCGGGTTGATAAGCGTCAGTTATGGCAAGGGTACGGCACCAACAAAAACGAGGCATTTCGCCGGGCGTTGGTGGAGGCTATCACTCATCGATTTGGTGGTGAATTGCCGGATGCCATGGGAAAAAAACTTGAAGGATTAACGGTTGAAGTCGGTGACTGTGGTTTCACCCAGGTAGAAAGCAGTTCGGCAAATGTCGATCTGGTGAAACAGGTTGTCAGAGATGTTATCGCCTCCACCGTCAGTCAAGAATCGTGGCGGCGCTGATCCGCTGGCCATCGTCACAAGAAAACGCTTCCGGACGGGCTATTGTCTGGAAGCGTGCACTCCACCAGGAAAAAATCATGCTGATGAGCAAAGCGGCCTATGCCAAATACTGCAGTGTCAGTCGCCAGACTGTCTACGACTGGATAGCCAAAGGCGACGTTGTGATGTCCGGTTCCAAAATTGACGTTGAAGCCACCGAACGGCAGCGGAAAGGTGGTGATGAGTCAGGGCCGGAAATCACCACTACCGACCCGCAGGAAAGCAGAACGCACGAAATGACGTGGGGAGAACTCTGGAAGGCGGTGCAGGCTGGCGACAATAAGACACCACCAGCCACCGATGAGGAAATACAGCAATGTGTGAGGCTTGCCGCTGGGGAGCTTAATTGGACGGTAGAGTTTCTGGAGGATGATGGTATTTATCTGGATGATGGCGACGCAGAGCATTATGTTGTTCGATATGACCTAAAAACCAATGCAGGGGTAGCCATCGGCATCCTCAGGCAAGAATTACGTTACACCGCCAGCTTACGCCCGGATGATTTGGCTGATTGGAGCCAAGAGGGATTGAAGGCCTTGTCCGAGTGGGCGAAAGGGTGATCTTCAGCAGCCTGGCAGGAAAAGTGTGAAGTTGTCCAACGCATTCAGGATTCAGTATACAGTTTTATACATGCCAATTACCGGAATCCCCCGCTTTTACGAAAAAGTGTCAAGTCGTTCGTTTCGTATAGAAAACCCAATACAAAACTCCACTCTCTGGATGAGTTGCTAGGACTTAAATGGGTTCAATATGTGAAAAGGTGACGTGGCCTATATGATAGATATCACACTGTAAAAAAATACAGTAACTACTGACTTGCGCCACCATTATGGCTATAATGCATAAAAATAATCAAATTGGTCATTATTGAAAATTAATTTTTAACATTAAAATCAATAACTTAATTTAATGCTTGTCCAAGGTGAACAAATGGAACTCGATTTGGTCAGTATAATCAGGCTATCCCTTGAAGGTAGTGAGAAAGACTTAAGGCTCTATCTAGCCAAGCATGTTCGATCTCTGAGAAAGAGCGATCCGCAACTGGCATTAAAGATTGAAGAGTTGCTTAAACTAAATCCAGCACGATCTCATGATGTTATGCGTAAAGAGTCGTCTTCGTTCGATTTCCCGAGCAATATAGTTGACGATACTGCACCTCAAACGTTGTTGAAAGTGTCACAGGGGATGTCCAATGCGGACACACCTCTATTGCAGGACAAAGTCAAAAAGCAACTTGAACAAGTTCTGCTGGAGCGAGAAAAAAGCGAACTGCTGGTCCGTCATGGCCTGATGCCGACTAAGTCCTTAATTTTCAGTGGTCCGCCTGGCGTGGGTAAAACCATGACTGCTCAGTGGTTGTCACAAAGACTTGAGCTCCCACTTTATACACTGGACCTGACAACCGTGATGAGTAGCTTCTTAGGTAGGACCGGCAGTAACCTTCGCAGCGTCATTGATTTTGCTAAATCGCACCCGTCCATATTGTTGTTAGATGAAATTGATGCCATAGCCAAAAAACGCACTGATGAATCGGATGTTGGCGAGCTCAAACGTCTCGTCACTATTATGTTACAGGAATTAGAGGACTGGCCTTCCAGCGGTTTGCTGGTCGCTGCAACTAACCACCCGGAGTTACTGGACCCGGCTCTCTGGAGACGCTTTGATCTGGAGGTCACCTTTCAACTACCAGACGATGAGCAAGTTGCAGAAGCCATACGTCTTTTCGCGGGGGATGATTTTGACGTTCTGGCACCTTGGTATGATCTCCTCAAGGAGAGCTTGCTGGGACAGTCGTACAGCAACATAAAGCGCGAAATATCTCAATTGCGCAGACTTTATATTCTTCGCCCAGAGAGTTTTGAAACAGACCTGATTGCACAACTCGATTTTGATGCTGCAGGCAAAACAAAAGCTGAAAAAATCAACTTCGCAGTTAGACTAGTTCGTCAGTATGGACTACCTCAGCAAAAAGCAGCAAAAATCGCTCATGTCAGTAGGGAAACTATTCGAAAGCGCCTTGCGGCAAAGGAGATAATCAATGACTGAAAAGCGTAATTATATCATCGGTAAGGCGGAAGTATTAGCATCTCACACGCCGCCTCCGAAAATAAATCCTAAGTCTGAGCCGATTTACACCTTTCGCGAAGTAATGAGGAGGTTAAAACCTCAATTTGAGCATACTGTCAGTAAGCTGAATGAGTTGGATAATAAGCTCTGCCCTAAAGATTTTGCTGTTGCTGCTATTACTCTTCATCCGTCATACATAGCCAAAGGCCATTTTCCGCGCGCACTTTTTAAAGAAATGGCTATTCGCTCGATCGGCAGCAAAGGCGTGGAAGTACTCCCTGATCGATGGACTCGTACAGGGCGACCGGTAAAGTCACCAACGACAAAAATCTTCGTAGCAGGCAAGCGCACACGGCTAACAGAATTTAGTAAAGAACTGGCTCATTTTACCGAAACAAGTCGGGGTGCTTCCGACTTGTTTCGGGTTTGGAGTATTTCAGAACCTGACAATAGTGAAAAAATTAAACACAACGCTGATGCCTTTGAAGGTTACTGGGAAGTTGGATTACAACTGATGCCGGTGGGAAACAATGAATTTATCAAAACAGCATTCATTAGTTATGCCCACGAACTGGGATTTGAAGTGAAAGAACAAATGGCCATTGAGGTAGGTAACCTCTGGTTCATGCCTGTTGTAGGCTCAGAAAATCAGCTAACCAAGCTTGCGTCTTTCTCGTTCCTGCGTGTAGTCAGGCCATTGCCTGCAATGCGGTCCTTTCGGCCCATTACCCGGGGAGTTCCGGTAGGTGCCAACATAAATCTACCAGATGCTCAGCCCTATGCCTCAGACGTTCGAGTTGCCATTCTGGATGGCGGCCTGCCAGAAAAGCATGTACTGGAACCATGGGTCACCAACTACACGCTTGCTGACTCTGCAGCAGACGATCACCCAGACGGCACTTCTCATGGACTGGGTGTTACCTCTGCATTTCTTTTTGGCCCCCTTTGGCCAGGAGAAAAAGCCAGTCGCCCTTTCTCGTATGTGGACCACCACCGCATCCTCGATAACAACATTGACGGCGAAGATCCTTACGAGCTTTATCGTACCCTGTCAAATCTTGAAGACATTTTGCTGTCCCGTCAGTATGAGTTTCTAAACTTGAGTCTTGGTCCCGCGCTGCCTATTGATGATGATGAAATTCATCCGTGGACGTCACTTATTGATACCTACCTTGCCGACGGCGATACATTCTTAACTATCGCTGCCGGTAATAATGGTGACAGTGAGAGTTCACTTGGCCTTAACCGAATTCAGGTGCCATCAGACTGTGTGAATGCAGTGTCTGTGGGTGCCACCGATCAAATTGAAGCCGGATGGAAACGCGCGCCATACAGTGCTGTCGGCCCTGGACGTTCACCGGGGCTAGTCAAACCCGATCTCGTTGCGTTTGGCGGCACACCGCGCCAGTATTTTCATGTGCCAAGCGCTTTGGATCCTGGCAAACTGGTGCCAACCTGCGGAACCAGCTTTTCGGCCCCTTATTTATTGCGCTACGCAGTGGGTATTCGTGCCATCCTTGGTCATGAGATCTCGCCGCTCGCAATCAAAGCACTACTGATCAATGCAACAGACCGCGCTAACCATGAAAAAGGAGATGTGGGGTGGGGCAAAGTGCCTGATTCAATCAGTCAGGTCATCGAATCACCAGTAGGGACCGCACGAATCCTTTATCAAGGTGAACTTGCCCCCGGAAAATACTTGCGAGTTCCTCTGCCAATCCCTGAGACAGGTATTAACGGCAAAGTGAAAATCCGCGCAACTTGCTGTTTTTCAAGCCCTGTAGATCCCCAGGACACTTCTATGTACACGCGCGCAGGCGTGGAAATTACATTCCGCCCCGATCCAGAAAAAACCCAGTCCTTCTTTAAGCAGAAAACGGTCGCAACGGAAGCTGAACTTCGCGCAGATGCTGGTAAATGGGAATCCGTTCTTAGTGCTGAACTGAATAAAGTTGGCAGTACCTTAATCTGTCCCTGTTTTGAGATTCATTACATGGCACGCGAAGGAGGGGACCAAATTGATGGAACCAAAGCAGCTATTATCCGCTATGCTTTCGTGGTTTCACTCGAATCGCCAAAAACCCCGAATATATTCTCCGGCATCCTCCAGTCTGATGCACGCTTGGTTGAAATACAGCCTCGTATCCCCGTTCCAATCCCGATCACGCTTTAGGCATCAAATGGCCCCATATGGGGCCAGCATTATTTGAGTGGAATTAATAAGTAATTCATGAATATCCCTTGAGCTGAAGACATCGGTAACCTGCAAGAAAAGTGTCAAGTTGATGGCCATACTTGACACTTTCATGGTCGGACTTTACACATTCTCTGCAACCAGCGTCAGCACTGAGGTTAGTCGATATTAGCGGGCGGTTTTTTCACGATTGATGTACAGAAATGATAAGGTTTTTCACGCTTGGTACGCAAAAGTGTCAACCCAACCTAACGAATCCTAACGGTTTATAACGGCTGGGCGGGAATTACCGATTTTCACGGTGGTAGGGCGATGGGCGCATTGTGGCAACGCTGCCGGGCGATCATTACGTTACCGTGGCGCTGGTGACCACCAACCCGAAATATGGTGGCGTTCGCTGGTGGTATGTATGCCCGGCATGTAAAACCCGCAAGGCTACGTTGTATCTTCCCGGCACGTCTTTGCGGTGTCGCCAGTGTGCCAACATCCATTACGCCAGCCAGAGCAAAAGTAAGTCCGTGGCTAGTAATCTCATCAACGCTGATGATTAAAAGCAATGGTAAATAGGGAGACTGATTACCCCCTATTTATTTTTAACGTGATATTTAATCTTTCATAAAACTATCGTACTGTGCTGCCAGATCATTGGCCTCATCACGACAGTGCTCGCAAAGAAGCGAATCGAAATTGCATTCTTCTTCATAGGCTTCAAGCAGCTCCGCCCCAGAAAGTTGAGATGTGCAGGCGTTATGATAACCACCAGGATCAGTAACCCCTTCGCATGGCTGGGTTAAGAAAGGTTTTAAAACAGCCTTTTGTCCATCGCTCAGAGTCTCATAACCATTATCTACAGCGCGTTTTGCAAGACCAGAAACCTTCTTTTCCTCATGACTAAAAATGTCACTTCTCAACTGTATAGCCAAAATATCGTCTTCAACTGCCATAACTATTCCCTCTTTAATCGTATTGATATTTCAATATCTAACTCTTATGGCGAAATATCAACCATGCCATTTCCATTAAATTCTTTTTCGGTTCGATAGAACAAAGGCATATCTTATTCCAGCCCGATATATGCTAAGGCTGGCGCTGGTACGGGCAAAACTACACCTTGCACAAACGAAAGCCGCAATACGTTCAAATAGGAACAAGTAGTAACGCTGCAAGCGTTTCACTGTGTCCGGTCATGCCGCGCCACCAGCCAGCAACGCGTCACCCTGGGCGGAAAAACCGCGCGGCGTCACTGACCACCAAGGAACGCCACCGAAAGCGTAAAATTCAGGACAGGTCAGGACGGAATGAGCACCAGTCGCAGCAGCATAAACAGCAGCTACCCCGCTCACCACATGGCACAGGCTTGCTTTTGGCCCGTTGAAAATGGCTAAGCCCGTCCTGAATGAAACAGGCGTAAATTTTAGACAGGTATAGACAGAATGGAAATCATGCGCGACCGCATCAATAACGGTTAACCCGCTTACTGTCTGGCGCTAGCTCGCTTTGCCCCCTCAAAAACTGGTCAATCTCGTCTTAAATGAATTTGGCCTGATGGCAACGCACCATCAAGATTGAAAACTTTTGGGGTGGTTCGCAGAAGAGAGGTTCGCACTGAGGTTCGCACCGGGACAGTAGTATTTTTAGCGCGAACCTCGATTTATGGATCCTGCCTCATACCGGAGTTTTATTCTGTAAAATGACCATGGCCGCAGCGGGAAAATAACAAAAAACTCTGAGGGGTGGTATCAATGCGAAAGAATCAGCGGGAAAAGGCCGCGCAGCACACGGCAACGATCACCGGCGCAATCACCAAAGCACCCAGGCGCATAAAGACACGAACGGGCCGAGTTATGGCCGCAGCCACAGTGCTGGTGGAGTCGGAAAGGCGTAGCCCGTACCCGATGCAGGTAATCGGTTTTGACCTGCTGGCGCTGGAGTTGATGATCCACCAGCGGGGTGGGCGGTTAACGGTGACCGGTTCGGCGGGTTATCACAATGGCTACCAGATAACAGCGCGTGAGGTGGTGGCCGGTAAGTAGGTTTTACCCTGGACGGCGATGTGACGGTGGGAAGGTGAAAAATAGTCTAAATGGTAGAGCACTCCGTTTTACCGTGTACACATGGGTGTACACAATCGAAAAACGTATTATAAGAAATCCAGTAGCCACAAGGATTTGACACCGATACTCAATGAATAGATTCAATTGCTAGGTAGCAATAAAACCTAAAGCCCGCATTGCACTCAGCGGGCTTTTTTTGTTGCTGTAGGTTAGCATAAAGAATTTTTTATTAATTTTAATAATAAAAAAACCATCTATTAACGCTTGTCGCGAAAAGGCATTATAACTTTTATATCCAGTAATTCATTTCGGGTGCTGATATATCTTTATCATTAACATCATATAAGTGTTACTGCCGTAAGTATAAAATGGCACATGCTTTACATATCATAGGTCATTACTTACCATCGAGTAACCACAGTTAAACGCCTTGGCATAGGCTAATATACAAAAAGTTATTCTCTTTACACACGCCTATTTTATGGGGCAATCAGCGTGCGCAGATACGCCAATGCACTCTGGCTGTAACTCTCGTCTTGGGACAGTTTTGGGATAAGTCCCTGAGCCTCCAGAACCGTACCAATGCGGTGCAATTCTTGGTGCTGTGGGAACACATCGGCGAAAGCATTGAGCAGGATAATTGATGGCATAATCTTGTCAGCACAGGTACCGACGGCTCCAGGCTCATCGCCTCTGGCTGGGCAAGGAAGATTATCCGCATTACGACGCTGGCATGCCTGTAACAAAGTAATTGCCTGCTGAATCTCATGGCTCCATGGCATAAGAACATTCCTCTGAATTTATCTCTATACAAACAAGTGTAAAATAAACTCATAATTAACATGCGTTTATTTTCCATAACAGAATAACAACTTTTAAACCAAGCTGACTTCAGATGACAAGATAAATATTTCTAAGAATCACACATTGATGTAGGTCACATTGCATAACGATAGTTAAGGCCTTTCTATTAACTCATCCTAACCTTTATATACCTTATTTATCTATTAACCCAATAAATCAACTTCATGTGATATGATTTTTATCATTAAATTCATATCATTATAGAACACCGGAACCAACAATAAACAACCAATACTTTATCTCTCAGGCAGCTATTGAGGAGGGTTAAAGCCTCTATTTATTACTCAATTGCTCAACCAGCGTCTGACTCTGCTGAATGAAATGACGGCTCTCCTCGCTGTTCTGCTGCATAAGGCTGACAAACAGCAGGTCGATAATAGTATTCTGCGCCGTTCTGGCGGCGATCGAGGAACTGCGCCAGCGCGTCTCATCAGCGATAGTATCCAGCGTATAGTCAGCCAGTTCCCTTAGGGGATTGTGCTGCAAGGAAGTGATGGCAATCAGTGTGGCCCCCCTTTGCTTGGCGACCTCTGCAGCAATCAGTATTTCCCGGCGCTTACCGGAAAACGAAATGATGATCTGCACATCCGCCGGGCTCAAGGATTGAGCCACCGTGATTTGCACGTGGCTGTCCAATTCATTCATAACCGAGTAGCCAATCTTCATCAGCTTATAAGCGAGATCTTTAGCAATTAGCGAGGAGCCCCCAACCCCGATAATCTGGACGCGTTTAGCGGCCTGAATATGTGACACCACTTGCTGCAACTGGCCAAAATCAAGGCTGTCGGTGGTATCACGCAACGCTTGCTGTTTTTCCAGAAATAACTTCTCGGCGATATCAGGCAGGCTATCATTACTGTTGATGCCATTATGAATGTGCGAACTTTGCAGTTTCTGCTCCGATGCCTGCTGCCCCCACTCCTCAATGAGAGCCATTTTTAAGTGAGTAAAACCTTTCATTCCCAGCTTCTGAGCAAACTTAATGATGCTTGATTGGCTCCCCCCCAGAATCATCGCCAAACTCTGAGAGGAAAGCTGCTTCAGCTTATCGGGGTTCTCTAACACATAATCGGCGATTTTACGCTCGCCAGGGGTGAATAACTCTTTGTTATGAATTATTTTCTGCGTATGTCTCATCGCGGTGGTGACTCACATTGTCAGCAAAAAGCAGCATCTACTTAAGCTATCTTACGCTGCCAGTGCCTAAAAACAACCTGGGTATAAATAGGGGACATGGTAAGTTGATAACGGTCACACAATCACCATAAAAATAAAATATTTGTTGATTTAGTTATTGTTGGAATTAATTATTCCAAAATATTCGAATATACACTGAGAAAACAATGAAAATTGATTTATCTACTCTGGTCACCGAGAGCCGAAACCCAGCAAGTAAGAATATTGATACCTTGTCGACGCTAGAGATGCTCAAAGTGATTAATCTCGAAGACCAAAAGGTTGCTTTCGCGGTAGAGCGCGTGTTGCCACAGGTGGCGCAAGCGGTAGACGCGATAAGCGCTGCCTTTGCCCAAGGTGGCCGCTTGATTTACTGCGGGGCGGGGACTTCAGGGCGTTTGGGCATTTTGGATGCCAGCGAATGCCCGCCAACTTACGGTACGCCACGCGGGCAAGTGATCGGCCTGATCGCGGGGGGGAATACCGCCATTTTACAGGCCGTAGAAAACGCCGAAGATAACGGAGCGCTAGGAGAACAGGATCTGCGCGACCAGCACTTTAACGCCAACGATGTCCTGGTTGGCATCGCCGCCAGTGGGCGCACACCTTATGTTATCGGGGCCATGCGTTATGCCCGCGCTCAAGGTGCTACCGTGGTATCTCTGACCTGTAACCAGAACAGTGAAATGAGTCAGTTGGCCGATATTGCTATTGAGCCGGTGGTAGGGAGCGAAGTGGTTACCGGTTCATCACGCATGAAGGCGGCAACGGCACAAAAACTGGTCCTCAATATGCTGAGCACCGGGGCGATGATCCGCATCGGCAAAGTTTATGGCAATCTGATGGTGGATGTTGAAGCCACCAACGCCAAACTGGTTCAACGCCAGATTAATATCGTCATGCAGGCAACGGCGTGCAGCTATCAGCGTGCCTCCGAAGCCTTAAACGCATGCGATCGCCACTGTAAAACGGCGATCGTCATGATACTGGCCGATCTTTCGGCCACCGAAGCCAGCACAATTTTAAAACACAATAACGGCTTTATCCGCGCAGTCTTATCAGGAACAGGACGTCAATCCGATGGCGAAAATTAATGAAGCAATGATCGAACAAATTTTGGGTCATGTTGGCGGTAGCAATAACATTGCTATTTGCGGTAACTGCATGACAAGGCTGCGCCTGACCCTCAGGGACAGGGAGCGGGTCGACCGCGATGCGCTGAAAAAAATCGCAGGCGTGATGGGGGTTATTGAAGGGGACGATCAGTTGCAAATCGTCCTAGGCCCCGGTAAGGCACAAACGGCGGCTGAAATGATGAACTCTCTGCTGAGCCGCGCAGAGCAGAATACGCCGGATATGCCGAAGGATCTGAATGCGATCGCATCAGAGAATAAAAAGCAGCTCAAATCGAAGCAAAGCAGCGCTGTTCATCAATTTTTCAGCAAGTTTGCCACCATCTTCACCCCGTTGATCCCTGGCTTTATTGCCGCAGGACTGTTGTTAGGGATTGCGACACTGCTCGAACAAAGCATGGTGATTGGCATTGAATCCCCTAATCCCTGGCTGATCAGCACCATTGGTTATATGAAAATATTCAGTAAAGGCCTGTTTGCCTTCTTGAGTATTCTGATCGGCCATAATGCACAAAAAGCCTTTGGCGGCACCGGAGTGAATGGGGCCATTATCGCTTCGCTGTTTGTGCTGGGCTACGTACCCGATGCCAAGGTGGGTTACTACTCCGGTATCGATAACTTCTTTGGCCTGCCAATCGATCCTAGAGGCAGCATAATCGGCGTGCTGATCGCCACGATTATGGGAGCCTGGGTCGAGCGGACAGTACGAAAATTTATTCCCGATAACCTGGATATGATACTGACCTCGGTCATCACCCTGCTGATTATGGGGGCGGTGACGTTCGTGGTCATCATGCCGGTTGGCGGCGAGCTGTTTAAAGGGATGTCATGGCTGTTTTTACACCTAAATGGTAACCCGTTCGGCAGCGCCGTTCTGGCAGGCCTGTTCTTGCTTGCGGTCATGTTTGGCATTCATCAGGGGTTTGTTCCGGTCTATTTCGCCTTGATGGATGCCCAGGGTTTCAACTCACTGTTCCCCATTCTGGCCATGGCTGGCGGCGGCCAAGTTGGAGCCTCGATGGCACTGTTCGCCCGCGCAAAAGCAGGCTCGGTACTGCGCACCCAGATCAAGGGCGCCATCATTCCAGGTATTCTTGGCATTGGTGAGCCACTGATTTATGGCGTGACGTTACCCAGAGTGAAACCTTTTATTACCGCCTGTTTTGGGGGGGCCGTTGGTGGGTTCTTTATTGGGTTGATCGCTTATCTGGGATTGCCCATTGGCCTGAATACCGTCTTTGGTCCTTCTGGTATCGTATCTATTCCGCTGATGACCTCCGCGCAAGGCATTTATGCCGGCATCATGGTCTACGTTGCCGGGCTGTTAGTGTCTTACACCGCTGGTTTTATTTTCACCTGGTTCTTCGGCAGCAAAAATGTTGATTTGAGTTAACAACCAGTGACCGGGGGACGGACCCACTCTCCCCCGGTTACCCTCATGCTGACGAGCGGCAGCAAATTAGGTATAAGTAGCTCTTTTCTAGCCTACATGCTCCTCGGACTGTTTATGTCGCAAATTCTGCACTTTATTTTGGCGTTGGTCGTTATCATCGCCCTCGCGTTATTGACCAGCAACGATCGCAAGAAAATCCGCCCGCGCTATATTATTCAGCTTTTGATGATTCAAGCGGTTCTTGCCTATTTCCTTCTGCATTCGGAAAGCGGTCTGGGCGTGATTAAGCACGTAGCCGGTTTCTTTGAAACCCTGTTATCCTTTGCCGCACAAGGCTCTGACTTCGTGTTCGGTGGCATGAGCAAAGCGGGTTTATCCTTTATCTTCCTCGGCGTTTTGTGCCCGATTATCTTTATCTCTGCCTTGATCGGTATTTTGCAGCATTTCCGTATTTTACCGCTGATTATCCGCGCAGTGGGAACGCTGCTCTCCAAAGTCAACGGGATGGGCAAGTTGGAGTCTTTCAACGCTGTCAGTACCTTGGTGCTTGGTCAATCTGAAAACTTTATTGCTTACAAAGGCATTATTGCGGATATCTCTCCGCGCCGGATGTACACCATGGCCGCCACGGCCATGTCGACAGTATCAATGTCGATCGTCGGCGCTTATATGGTGATGATCGACGCCCAATACGTAGTCGCTGCGTTAATCCTCAACATGTTCAGCACGTTTATCATTCTTTCCATTATCAACCCCTACCAGGTTGAGGATGAACCGGAACTGAAGCTGAACAAGCTGCATGAAGACCAGAGCTTCTTTGAGATGCTGGGGGAATACATCCTGGCGGGTTTCAAAATCGCCATGATTATTGCCGCCATGCTGATCGGGTTTATTGCGCTCATCGCGGCGGTAAACGCCATCTTTGCAGCCATTTTCGGCATCAGCTTCCAGCAGATCCTGGGCTACGTGTTCTATCCGCTGGCCTGGTTGATCGGGATCCCGGCAAGCGATGCGCTGCAGGCCGGTAGCATTATGGCCACCAAACTGGTTGCCAATGAATTTGTCGCGATGATCGAACTGAAAAAAATCGCAGCGGAAATGTCACCACGCGGATTGGGTATTCTCTCAGTCTTCCTGGTCTCCTTCGCCAACTTTGCTTCCATCGGCATCGTTGCCGGTGCCATCAAAGGCCTGAACGAGCAACAAGGCAACGTTGTTTCACGCTTCGGCCTGAAGCTGGTTTACGGCTCAACGCTGGTCAGCCTGCTTTCGGCGGCAGTTGCCGGGCTGGTGCTCTAAACCGAGTTTCCGGCTTGTTGCACCCGCGACAAGCCGGAAACTCATCAAAATGCCACACACACCGGCGTATCAACACGCATCACGGAATCCTGTACAAACTGCTGTTTATAGTGGGTACGCAACGCTTCAATCTTCTGTTCAGCTTCCGTGCCCGGAGTATGAATCAACATCAGCGCTTTGCTGTTTTCTCGCGCTAATTTGCCGTCGTTCCCCAGCCATTGCCCTTTGGCATCAAATACCGATAGCCCATCCTTAAAGCGTGGAGTGACCTGCTGATCGACAAAAGATTGCCACTCCACTGCGCTAATCGTCGGCCCCACAGGGCGATTCAACCCGAAATAGAGCGTGGTTTGCACCATCGGATCACCGGCGTTGCATGGTGATGCCGACTTTGGTGGTGTCGCTTGCTGGGCTGGCGCAACACAGCCGTTCAACATCAAAGCGACTAAAGCAACCGCTGCCAGCATTGAGATGTTTTTCATCGTACTTTCATTTTCCTTCATGTGGTGATTAATCATCATGCGAAATTATCAATGATTATCTAATCCATTCTTCGCATGCTATAAAAATTAAAAGCCAATAAACAAGTCATATAAATATGTGAATCATTAGGTTAACTAATTCGAAGCAAGCTCCTTTAGAAAAATTCAGTAGCCCATTCGCCGCTCGAACATTACCCTCTGGCGATTGCATCCTTGATTTCCCACCTTGTGAAGATCCCATGTTACTGCTCGTTCTTTATATCATTGGCATCACTGCAGAAGCGATGACCGGAGCACTGGCCGCTGGCCGTCGTCAAATGGATATGTTTGGCGTAATCTTTATCGCTTCAGCCACCGCCATTGGCGGCGGTTCAGTGCGCGATATACTGCTGGGGCATTTTCCTCTGAGCTGGGTCAAACATCCCGAATATATTGTCATTGTGGCTATCGCCGCAATTGTCACTACCTGGCTCGCCCCCTTAATGCGCCATTTGCGCCGCCTGTTTCTGGTGTTGGACGCCATCGGGCTGATTGTCTTTTCCATCATCGGTGCACAAGTGGCACTGGATATGGGCCATGGTCCAATCATTGCCGCTATTGCCGCAGTGATTACCGGCGTCTTCGGCGGCATACTGCGTGATATGTTCTGTAACCGCATTCCGCTGGTTTTCCAGAAAGAAATCTATGCTGGCATTGCTTTCGCCGCCGCCTGGCTGTATATCGGCCTGCAACACCTCAACCTGCCACATAACCTGGTGGTAATCATCACGCTGGCTGCCGGCCTTAGCGCCCGTCTGCTGGCTTTGCGCTTTCGCCTCGGCCTGCCGGTATTTAACTATCAGCATCCAGACCATTAATGCACATCAGGTTATTCACCCTGGCTCATATTGGGTAACGGCTCGAACCCGTTGATCCCTTGCTCGGCCAGGGTGTTCGCCAACTCGAGCATCGCAGGCGATTGCAGAAAACTGTGGATTTGCTTAGCCCTTTTAACGCCAATGCCGGCCACTTCCTGCCATTTCTCTGGCGCGAACCGCTGCATTTGTTGCCAATTTTGCGCTTGCGCCCCAGTAACCTGAGCGGATGAAAGCGGTACCCCAAGGGCGATCAGCCAGCGCTCAAAAGGTTGTTGCCGCGCCAGGAGAAACCGCTGATACAGAACCTGTGCGCGCTTATTCCCGATGCCCGGAATGCCGTTTAACTGTTCCGGGGTGAGTACCAGCCAGTCAAGTAAATCATCAACCAGCCCTTGATCGATAAGCGATTGCCACCCGGCTTCATTCAGGCCCCCGATATTTAATCCACGAGCACCGCTCAACCATACCAGACGAGCCAGAAACTGCTGACGACACCCTGCAGGCTGCAAGGTAAAACAGCTCAACGGATGGTAATTCTCAGGATTGGGGGCCGTAGGCGCCTGGCGCTCCGCCGCACGCCACACAACGCCGTTAAGATGCGGAATACCATGCCCCATCAGGCTGATAGCAATATGGTCGCCCGGCGCAATGTCCCATTTTTGCCACAACGACAGTGAACCAACGTTTACGCGCCGGATCCACTTATCATCCATCCGTACCGGATCCAACAGCAACACCACGGCAATTTTTCCGGTACGGCCTACGGCAAACTCAACGTCCGTCACTCTGGCTACCTGCTGAGCGGGCGGGTATTTCCAGGCAACCGCCCAGTCGCCGGGTTTGGCCTGCCAGTAGCGCCCCTCTGGGGCCCGCCCCTGATGGATCACAATACCGTCAGTCACAAACGGCAAAGAATGACGATGCCAGAATGTTCGCCACCGCTCCACTTCATCCAGCGTTTTGACCGGTTTTGAGTATTGTGGAGAAAGTGCAAACCCCATGGCAGTAAGCTGCCGCAAACGTTCTGCCATATCTGGCGGGCCATCGGGCCATGCCCAGACAAACAGACCAAGCTGTTTCAGCTCGGGGGGAAGCTGCTTGCGCATCAGCATTCCGGCAACTTTTGCCCGCGCATTGATCCCACCGACCGTTTGTTGCTGGTGATCGTTCACCATCAGGAACAACTCGCCCTGTAACACCAACTGAGCAGGGGCTTGCGGCAATGCCTGGGGAACCGCAGGAATGGCTTTAACCTTATCCAGCCAGTCTTCGCCTTGCTCCCCGTTGCCCCTACTGATGGCGCTAATCAGTTTCCCCTGCTGATAAACCAGCGTAACGGCCACACCATCAACCTTGGGCTGAACCCACAAATCACGGCGACCTTGCATCCACTGAGCCACCGCAATGCGATCAGGCAATTTACGCAGGCCGGTCTGAGCAACAGGATGCGGCGTTTTACCTGCGGGTAAAGCTTGCCCGGCATCAGCCAATGGTGCCTTACCCGCGCAATGTCGCCAATGTTGCAGTTGCAGCAGTGAGCTGTCGTAAATCTCATCATTAACCAAGCTAAGGCCTTGACGGTAATAAGCTTCATCCCAGCGTTCTAACTGGCTATTTAAAGCCGTTATCTCCAGTTGCAACCTTTCTGGCCGCCAATCCGGGCAGGTTTGAGCCCATGCCACGCTATACAAACACCCTACGGCTACCAGCACATTCCTGATGTGATTGCAGTATCTCGACATCGTGCACCTCCTTGGTACACGGCAGTAAAAACATAAGCTGCAGTATTGGCGATGGTTAAAACGCAAAAGTGCAAAGAGGTTCCAGAAAAGAATGTGCATTTACAGAAAACAGCGAAAATTTCCAGATACACTGCGCAAATCGGTTTTTTTCCTCTGTTTTTAACAGAAAGCGGCGGCCAAAATGCGACCCAACGCTGCATACCGAGCTTTAGCCGTGTATACTGTGCGGAGAAAATACACATCTGCTGTTACTGGCTTATCAACCGCTACCAACGAACATCATCATGGCTCAAGGCACGCTTTATATTGTCTCTGCACCTAGCGGCGCAGGGAAATCAAGCCTGATTCAGGCTTTGTTAAAAACGCAACCGCTGTACGACACGCAGGTTTCGGTTTCACACACCACGCGCGCAAGCCGCCCGGGTGAAAATCATGGCGAGCATTATTTCTTCGTCTCCAAAGACGAGTTTCGCCGTATGATTGAGCAGGATGAGTTTCTTGAGCACGCCGAAGTGTTCGGCAACTATTACGGTACGTCGCGCGCGGCTATTGAGCAGGTGCTATCGACCGGCGTCGATGTTTTTCTGGATATCGACTGGCAAGGGGCGCAACAGATCCGTGCCAAAATGCCGCAGTCACGCAGCATCTTTATCCTGCCGCCCTCCAAGGAAGAATTGGGCCGCCGTTTAAGGGGCCGTGGGCAAGACGCTGATGAAGTGATCGCCAGGCGCATGGCGCAAGCCGTTGCAGAAATGACGCACTACGCAGAGTATGATTATTTAATCGTGAACGATGATTTCGATCTGGCGCTGTCCGATCTGAAAACCATCATTCGCGCCGAACGCCTGCGTTTGGGCCGACAAATGCTGCGGCATGACGCTTTAATCAGCAAACTATTGGCAGACTGAAGACAGTTTCAGTATTATGCCCAGTCTTTTCGTCACCTGTGGAGTAGCACAAATATGGCACGCGTAACTGTTCAAGACGCTGTAGAGAAAATTGGTAACCGTTTTGACCTGGTGTTGGTCGCTGCTCGTCGGGCGCGTCAAATCCAGACCGGTGGTAAAGATGCTCTGGTACCTGAAGAGAATGATAAGTACACCGTTATCGCTCTGCGCGAAATCGAAGAAGGGCTGATCAACAGCCAGATCCTCGATGTGCGTGAGCGCCAGGAGCAGCAAGAGCAGGAAGCCGCAGAGATTCAGGCGGTTACCGCGATTGCTGAAGGTCGTCGTTAATTAGACTGCGAGTCTGCCTTGTACCTGTTTGAAAGCCTGAATCTGCTGATTCAACGTTACTTGCCTGAGGAGCAGATTAAACGCCTCAAACAGGCATACCTTGTTGCACGTGATGCTCACGAGGGACAGACACGCTCCAGCGGTGAGCCCTACATTACTCACCCGGTTGCCGTGGCCTGTATTCTGGCGGAAATGCGTCTCGACTATGAGACGCTGATGGCGGCCCTGCTGCATGACGTCATTGAAGACACCCCGGCCACCTATCAGGATATGGAACAACTGTTTGGCAAGAGCGTTGCCGAACTGGTTGAAGGCGTATCCAAGCTCGACAAGCTGAAATTCCAGAATAAGAAAGAAGCGCAGGCGGAAAACTTCCGCAAGATGATCATGGCGATGGTGCAGGATATCCGCGTCGTGCTGATCAAGCTGGCTGACCGTACCCACAACATGCGCACTCTCGGCTCGCTGCGCCCCGATAAACGGCGGCGTATCGCACGTGAAACGCTGGAAATCTACAGCCCGCTAGCCCACCGCCTGGGTATTCATCATCTGAAAACCGAACTGGAAGAGTTGGGTTTTGAGGCGCTCTATCCGAACCGTTACCGGGTAATCAAAGCCGTGGTGAAAGCCGCGCGTGGTAACCGTAAGGAGATGATCCAGAAGATTCTTTCCGAGATTGAAGGGCGTTTGACCGAAGCGGGGATTCCCTGCCGCGTCAGCGGGCGGGAAAAGCACCTCTATTCCATCTACTGCAAGATGCACCTGAAAGAACAGCGTTTCCATTCCATTATGGATATTTACGCGTTCCGGGTGATCGTGAAAGAAGTCGACACCTGTTACCGGGTTCTTGGGCAGGCGCATAGCCTGTATAAGCCACGCCCAGGGCGGGTGAAAGACTATATCGCCATCCCCAAAGCCAATGGCTATCAGTCGCTGCACACTTCGCTGATCGGCCCGCACGGCGTGCCGGTTGAGGTCCAAATCCGCACCGAAGATATGGATCAGATGGCCGAGATGGGGGTAGCTGCGCACTGGGCCTATAAAGAAAGGGAACCGGGCGAAACCACCGGCACCACCGCACAAATCCGCGCTCAGCGCTGGATGCAGAGCCTCCTGGAGCTGCAACAGAGTGCTGGCAGCTCGTTTGAGTTTATCGAAAGCGTAAAATCCGATCTGTTCCCAGACGAGATTTACGTTTTCACCCCGGAAGGGCGCATTGTTGAACTGCCTGCGGGCGCCACGCCGGTCGACTTTGCCTATGCGGTGCATACCGACATCGGCCATGCCTGCGTTGGCGCACGCGTCGATCGCCAGCCGTATCCACTGTCGCAATCGCTGTCCAGTGGTCAGACGGTGGAAATCATTACCGCGCCAGGTGCACGGCCTAACGCAGCCTGGCTGAACTTTGTTGTCAGTTCAAAAGCGCGCGCCAAAATCCGCCAGATGCTGAAAAACCTCAAGCGTGACGACTCTGTTAGCCTGGGCCGCCGTTTGCTTAACCATGCACTGGGTGGCAGCCGTAAGCTTTCTGAGGTACCGCAGGAAAATATCCAGCACGAACTGGAACGCATGAAGCTGGCCACGCTGGATGATTTGCTGGCAGAAATCGGCCTTGGCAACGCCATGAGCGTGGTCATTGCGAAGAATTTACAGGGCGATCACTCCAGCCTTGGGGTCTCTTCCGGCGTGCGTAATCTGGCCATCAAAGGAGCCGATGGCGTTCTGATTACCTTCGCCAAGTGTTGCCGGCCTATTCCGGGCGATCCCATTATCGCCCACGTCAGCCCAGGCAAAGGGTTGGTGATCCACCATGAATCCTGCCGTAATATCCGCGGCTACCAGAAAGAGCCCGAGAAATTCATGGCGGTAGAGTGGGATATGGAAACCGAGCAGGAATTCATCGCTGAAATCAAAGTGGATATGTTCAATCATCAGGGTGCGCTGGCCAACCTGACGGCGGCTATCAATGCAGCCGAGTCTAATATTCAAAGCCTGAATACCGAAGAGAAAGATGGCCGGGTCTACAGCGCCTTTATCCGCTTAACCACGCGCGATCGCATCCATTTGGCAAACATTATGCGCAAGATCCGTATCATGCCTGATGTGATCAAAGTTAACCGCAACCGAAACTAGCGCTTATGAGCCCCGAACGCTATGCGCGGATTTGTGAAATGCTGGCCACCCGGCAGCCCGATCTGACGGTCTGCCTGGAGCAGGTGCACAAACCGCATAACGTCTCCGCAATTATTCGCACCGCCGACGCGGTTGGCGTGCATCAGGTGCATGCCGTATGGCCAAGCGCGCGGATGCGCACGCTGGTTTCTTCCGCCGCCGGCAGCAACAGCTGGGTGAATGTTAAAACCCACCCGACCATTGCCGATGCTGTCGCACAGATGAAAAGCCAAGGGATGCAAATCTTGGCTACCCACCTTTCCACCCGGGCCGTTGATTTTCGCGCGGTGGACTATACCCGCCCGACCTGTGTGCTGCTGGGGCAGGAAAAAACCGGTATTACCGAACAAGCGCTGGCGCTGGCCGATCAAGACATCATTATCCCGATGATCGGTATGGTGCAATCGCTCAATGTTTCCGTGGCTTCGGCATTAATCCTGTATGAAGCCCAACGTCAGCGGCAAAATGCCGGCATGTACCGCCGCGAGCGCAGTGCACTGAGTGAAGAGGAGCAGCAACGCCTGTTGTTTGAAGGCGGTTATCCGGTGTTGGCCAACGTGGCCAAGCGCAAAGGGCTGCCACGCCCGCATATCGACGAACAGGGCCAAGTGATTGCCGATGCCGAATGGTGGGCAACCATGCAGGCAACTACGGTACGCCGATGAAAGGCCGCCTGCTGGATGCCGTCCCTCTTACAACACTTTCCGGGGTTGGAGCCAGCCAGGCAGCGAAATTAGCCAAAATCGGCCTGAATACGATTCAAGATTTACTGCTGCACCTCCCCCTGCGTTACGAAGATCGCACCCGCCTTTATCCCATCAACGATCTGCTGCCCGGTATTTTTGCCACGGTGGAAGGGGAAGTGCTGCGCAGCGATATCAGTTTTGGCCGCCGCCGCATGCTGACCTGCCAGATCAGCGACGGTACTGGCCTTTTAACCATGCGCTTCTTCAACTTCAACGCAGCGATGAAAAACAGCCTGGCAACTGGCCGCCGCGTAACGGCTTACGGCGAAATCAAACGCGGCAATCACGGCGCCGAAATCATTCACCCTGAATATCGTATACAGGGTGAAAGCAGCGAAGTGGAACTGCAGGAGGCCCTGACGCCGGTCTATCCCACCACCGAAGGGGTCCGCCAGGCCACGCTGCGCAAGTTGACCGATCAGGCACTGGAGTTGCTGAATACCTGCGCCATCGCCGAGTTACTGCCTGCAGAACTGAGCGGTGGCTTGATCAGCCTGCCGCAGGCGCTGCATACCCTGCACCGCCCACCGCCGGATATCCAACTGGCCGATCTGGAGCAGGGTAAACACCCGGCACAAAGACGCCTGATTCTGGAAGAGCTGCTGGCGCATAATCTCAGCATGCTGGCAGTCCGGGCAGGCGCGCAAAGCTACAAAGCATTGTCACTGACGCCAGACGATCGGCTGAAAAACCGCTTTCTTGCCCAATCGCCCTTTGCTCCAACCGGTGCACAAAAGCGGGTGGTGGCCGATATCGAAGCCGATATGCAGAAAGGTTTCCCGATGATGCGCCTGGTGCAGGGGGATGTGGGTTCAGGTAAAACCCTGGTCGCCGCACTGGCCGCCCTACGTGCCATCGCGCACGGTAAACAGGTGGCACTGATGGCTCCGACCGAACTGCTGGCCGAGCAGCACGCCAATAACTTTCGCCAGTGGTTTGAACCACTGGGAATTGAAGTGGGCTGGCTGGCTGGAAAGCAAAAAGGCAAAGCACGCATCGCACAGCAGGACGCGATCGCCAGCGGGCAAGTCTCAATGGTGGTAGGAACACACGCCATCTTCCAGGAACAGGTGCAGTTCAACGGCTTGGCACTGGTAATTATCGATGAGCAGCACCGCTTTGGCGTGCACCAACGGCTAGCCCTGTGGGAAAAGGGCGAAGAACAAGGGTTCCATGCCCATCAGTTGATCATGACCGCCACGCCGATCCCCCGTACGCTGGCTATGACCGCCTATGCCGATCTCGACACTTCCGTTATTGATGAACTGCCTCCGGGCCGCACCCCGGTAACCACCGTGGCGATCCCCGATACGCGCCGCGCCGATATCATTCAGCGCGTAAAAAGCGCCTGCATAGAGGAAAACCGCCAGGCGTATTGGGTTTGTACGCTGATTGAAGAGTCCGATCTGTTGGAAGCTCAGGCAGCAGAAGCCACCTGGGAGGAGCTGAAAACGGCCTTGCCGGAGCTGAAGGTGGCGCTGGTGCATGGCCGCATGAAGGCACAGGAGAAGCAGGCGGTGATGCAGGCCTTTAAGCAGGGTGAATTACAGCTACTGGTGGCTACCACGGTGATCGAAGTGGGCGTGGATGTACCGAATGCCAGCCTGATGATCATCGAGAACCCGGAGCGGCTCGGGTTGGCACAGTTGCACCAGCTACGCGGCCGCGTTGGCCGTGGTGCCGTCGCCTCTCACTGCGTGCTGCTGTATAAAACGCCGCTGAGCAAAACGGCGCAAAAGCGCCTGCAGGTGCTGCGCGACAGTAACGACGGCTTTGTGATCGCCCAGCGTGACCTGGAAATCCGTGGGCCGGGTGAGCTGTTGGGCACGCGCCAAACCGGCAGCGCAGAGTTCAGAGTGGCCGATCTGTTGCGCGATCAGGCGATGATCCCAGAAGTTCAGCGCGTGGCACGCCACATCCACCAGCATTATCCCCAACATGCCCACGCCTTGATTGAGCGCTGGCTGCCTGAAACCGCCCGTTACTCCAACGCCTGATACTTTCCCCCTCCTCATTGAAGAGGGGGAAATCACTCATCCAAACATCGGCAACATCAAGTACAGCTTGATCACGATGGCATTGGCGATATCGATAAAGAACGCCCCCACCATCGGCACCACCAGAAACGACAGGTGCGAAGGGCCAAAGCGATCGGTAATCGCCTGCATATTGGCAATGGCTGTCGGCGTTGCCCCCATACCAAAACCACAGTGCCCCGCCGCCAGCACCGCAGCATCATAGTTTTTGCCCATCACGCGATAGGTCACAAAGATCGCATACAGCGCCATCACCACAGCCTGCACCACCAGGATCGCCAGCATCGGCAATGCCAGAGAAGCCAGTTCCCACAAACGCAGGCTCATCAGCGCCATCGCCAGAAACAGCGACAGGCTGACGTTACCCAACACCGAAACGGCACGTTCGAACACCGTATAAAAACCGGTGGCCGACAGCGTGTTACTGAGGATCACCCCGACAAACAGCACGCAGACAAACGTGGGTAGTTCGAAGGCACTGCCGCTCAGTAATCCAAAAATAAACTTCCCGAGGCTCAGGCAGATAGCGATCATGGCGATGGTTTCGATCATCACCAGTGAAGTGATCAAACGGCCACTTTCCGGTTTTTCAAACCCGCTCGGCTGCACGCTGTCTTCCGGCGTTCCTTCCGGCGTTGAAGAGTGCTTCACCAGATACCGCGCCACCGGGCCACCGATCAGCCCCCCGAGTACCAGGCCAAAAGTCGCGCAAGCTATCGCAACTTCGGTAGCATTCTCAAAGCCATAGCGTTCAATAAACACTTTACTCCAGGCGGCACCGGTGCCATGGCCACCAGAAAGCGTAATCGAACCGGCAATCAAGCCCATCAGCGGATTCAGGCCCAGTATTTTCGCCATGCCGATACCAATGGCGTTTTGCACCAGCAGTAAACCCAGCACCACAAACACAAAGACAAACAGCGCTTTACCCCCTGCACGCAAACGCGCCAGGTTAGCGTTCAAGCCAATGGTGGCGAAAAAAGCCAGCATCAGGGGATCTCTCAGCGACATATCAAAGCTGACTTCCCAATCAACGGTTTTTTTCGCCAGCAGCAGAAGTAATGCCACCAACAAACCGCCCGCAACCGGGGCCGGAATAGTATATTTTCTCAGCCAAGGGATGGAACGGACACATTTGCCCCCGAGGAGCAAAACCAGCGTGGCAGCAACTAAAGTGCCATAGGTATCGAGATGGAACATCTCAAGTACTCCATGTAAGAATCGATATACAATAAATTATAAACCATAAATTTCGTCAGGTTTTTAACTCGATGAGCAGAGAATTATTAGTGGAAGCAACTAATAAAAAAAGAAAAAATGAACAAAAATGTGACCTCCATAAGGTTAGAGCTGACAAAAATATTCGCGCGCAACCGTTTGCTTTTGTGAAGCGGATCATTAAAATGCCTGCTTTGCCGCTTCAGGGAGCGCCACACCATGTCCATTCAATCCGCTGAGCTCGATGCCATACAAAAAACATCAGCAACCGCACCACGCACTAGTGAACTGATTTATCACTTGGAAGATCGCCCGCCGCTGCCGCAGACCCTGTTTGCCGCCGGTCAACATCTGCTGGCAATGTTTGTCGCCGTGATCACCCCAGCCCTGCTGATCTGCCAGGCTCTGGGTTTGCCCGCGCAAGATACACAGCGCATTATCAGTATGTCGCTGTTTGCTTCAGGCCTGGCCTCCATTCTGCAAATCAAAACCTGGGGGCCGGTGGGTTCTGGCCTGCTGTCCATTCAGGGCACCAGCTTTAACTTTGTCTCGCCGCTGATTATGGGCGGGTTGGCGTTGAAAAACGGCGGTGCCGACGTGCCAACCATGATGGCGGCGTTGTTCGGCACGCTGATGGTGGCTTCCTGTACTGAAATTTTGCTCTCCAGGGTGCTGCACCTGGCGCGCCGCATTATTACCCCGCTGGTATCCGGTATTGTGGTGATGATTATCGGCCTGTCGCTGATTCAGGTTGGCCTGACCTCCATCGGCGGTGGCTACGCGGCCATGAACGACCATACCTTTGGTGCCCCGAAAAATCTGTTGCTGGCTGGCGTGGTGCTGGTGGTGATTATCCTGCTCAATCGCCAACGCAACCCTTACCTGCGCGTGGCCTCACTGGTGATCGCCATGGCCGTCGGCTATCTGTTGGCCTGGGCGATGGGCATGCTGCCAGAAACCCAGCCGGTCACCAATACTGCCACGATCAATATCCCAACGCCGCTGTATTACGGCCTGGGCTTTGACTGGAACCTGCTGCTGCCGTTGATGCTGATCTTTATGGTGACCTCGTTGGAAACCATTGGCGATATCACGGCAACCTCCGACGTTTCCGAACAGCCGGTCAGCGGCCCGCTCTATATGAAGCGCCTCAAAGGCGGCGTGCTGGCCAACGGTCTGAACTCCATGCTGTCAGCGGTATTCAACACCTTCCCGAACTCCTGTTTCGGCCAGAACAACGGGGTGATCCAATTAACCGGCGTCGCCAGCCGCTACGTTGGCTTCGTCGTCGCCCTGATGCTGATCGTGCTGGGGCTGTTCCCTGCGGTTGCCGGTATCGTGCTGCACATTCCAGAGCCGGTTCTGGGGGGGGCCACCATTGTGATGTTTGGTACCATTGCCGCCTCTGGTGTACGTATCGTTTCCCGCGAGACGCTGAACCGCCGTGCGATCATGATTATGGCGCTGTCGTTGGCCGTCGGGATGGGCGTTTCCCAGCAGCCACTGATCCTGCAGTTTGCCCCAGACTGGCTGAAAACCCTGTTCTCTTCCGGTATCGCCGCCGGGGGGATCACCGCCATTGTGTTGAACCTGCTGTTCCCGCAGGAAAAATAACCGATTTCACGCAAAATGGTGAAACGGCCGATAGCAGAGCGCTACCGGCCGTTTTTTTATTGTCTTTCAGGCTATTGCACTTGAGCTGGCGGGATAATTGCGGCATAAACAGGGTATCTTTTCTGACCGCTACGGATTTGGACGATGAAATTTATCGGAAAACTGTTGCTGACGTTGTTACTGCTGGCGGTGCTTGCCGTGGTACTGCTATACGTCTTGGGGCAAACGCGCTGGGCTGCGGGCTGGATGAGCCGCTGGATCAGTAACAACAGTGAATACCGCCTATCGGTGGAGAAAATCACCCATTCCTGGAGTAAACCAGGGCAAATCACGCTGGAAGGGGTCGCCTTGGCCCAGGCTAATCAGCCACAGGCGCTGGCCGCCAAGCAGGTTGACTTGGCTTTCAGCTTACGGCAAATCACTGAGCCGCGTTACTTCGGCAGCGTGACGTTGCGCGACGGGATGCTCAACGTAAAACCACAGCAGGGCATGAGTTTGCCGCTACAGGCCGATACGCTGCAACTGAGCAATATGGCATTGCAATCTAACGATGCAGGCTGGCAGTTGGACGCGCAGAAGGTGAATGCGGGAGTGACTCCCTGGCAGCCAAGCGCTGGTCATCTACTGGGGGAAAATAACCAGTTCCAGTTCAGTGCCGGTTTGATGGTATTGAATGGTATTCCCGCCTCGCAAGTGCTGGTACAGGGTGAAATCAAGCAAGATCAATGGATACTGAGCGATTTTGGTGCCGATCTGGCTCAAGGGGATCTGACCGGTGTTGCCAGCCGCGCTGCCGACGGCAGTTGGCTGGTAGAACGCCTGCGCCTGAGTAACGTACGCCTGCAAACCCCGCTGACGCTGGAACAGTTCTGGGAGCACTTCACCACTCTGCCACCGATTACGGTGAAACGCTTTGATCTGATTGATGCACGCCTGGAAGGGAAAGATTGGGCAATTAACGATCTCGATTTATCACTGCAAAGCGTCACGTTCCAACAAGGTGACTGGAGCAGCCAAGATGGAACGCTCAGTTTTAATGCGGGCCATATTATTCACGGCAATTTCCATCTGATCGATCCGATCATCAGTATGCAGCTTTCACCGGCCGGTATCACCATTCAACAGTTCACCACCCGTTGGGAAGGCGGGCTGCTACGCACCTCCGGCAATTGGCTGCGCGCCAATAAGCGGTTGCAGCTTGATGAAGTGGCCATGGCCGCACTGGAGTATACACTGCCCATCAATTGGCGCGCGCTCTGGCTGCAACCGCTGCCGAGCTGGTTAGCGCAAGTGTATATCGGCAAGCTGACGACTAACCGTAACCTGATTATCGATATCAATCCGGATTTCCCTTTCCAGATCACCGCATTGGATGGTTATGGCAGCAATCTGCTACTGGCAAACGACCATCAATGGGGCATCTGGTCCGGTTCGTTGAAGCTCAACGGCAGCGATGCCACCTTCAACAAGGTTGACGTACGTCGCCCTTCTCTGGCGCTGGATGCTGATGCGCAGCAGATCAACGTTACCGAGCTGAGCGCCTTTATGCCTGATGGCCTGCTGGACGCCAAAGCTAACGTCAGCCAGCAACCCGGCAAACCATTCACGCTGTCTTTTGATGGGCGCTCAGTGCCATTAAATACCTTACAGCATTGGGGATGGCAGCCGGTGCCGTTGGAAGGTGAAGGTAACCTGCAATTGCAGTTGAAAGGGATGTTGAACGGAGATGGGTCGTTCAAGTCTTCACTACAGGGCCACCTGCAGGCGACCAGTAAAGAAGGACAAACGCTGGAGCAGCAGTTGCCATAAGCGCAATACCGTTCGTTAAAGCTAACCTGTTAGGTGAGGGGCTCCTCTGCACAACAAGCCCCCTCACCCCGCCCCCTTCCACAGGGAGAAGGAGGCCGCACCTTCAGCCTTTGCTGCATCTTTATGCTGTTTTTCGCTTAGACGAGTATAGCTGGCTACGCTTCAGAACCGCCCTTGTCCAACGGTTCATCCGGTTCGGCAGGCAGCACCATATAGGTGCCCTCAAATATAGCCCCTTTATCCTCATCACCAAACAAATGGACCTCTGCCTGCACCCGTGCCCGGCGGCCGCGGGCCAAACGAGCGAGATCGCCACTGAGTGAGCTGAGATCCGCCACCGCACGCGGGCGGCCGGTGATAGGTTTGCTGTAACGAATATGGGCATCCGCCAGAATAATGGTGCCACCCAGATGGCGCTCACGCAGCAGCAGCCAGATCAATCCCCAGGCGGTCAGCGTCGCCAGCGAAAACAGGCTGCCGGCAAACAGCGTATGATGCGGGTTCTGGTTGCCCACCTCCGGCATGGTGGTGACAAAACGCTGCCCGGTATACTGGCTGATACGCACGCCCATCTTTTCGCTCAGCGGAATATGCTCGTACCAGGCCTGCTGCAGTTGCCCGCACCAGTCAGGGCGATGCAGGATATCATCCAGCGTGGCTACCGGCTTAATCATCAGATAGTGACGGATTGGCGTGGTTTGCGGGGCAGTGATCTCCCCCTGATTAATAAAGCCCAGCTTGGCAAAGAAATCGACGGCATCTTCACGCGCGCTACACACCACCCGCTTCACCCCTTCCTGACGCGCGACCGACTCCAGCGTCATCGCCACCAGCGTGCCCAGGCCTTTGTCTTGCACCGTAGGATCGACCGCCAGAAAGCGGATGGCGGCTTCATTGTCGGCATTGATATACAGCCGCCCAATGGCCACAATCTTGCCATTCTCGTCCACCACCATCTGATGGTGCGCCATGGCGTCGTAGGCATCCTTTTCCGAACCCACTGGCTGATGCAATGGCTTGCGCAGCATTTCCCAGCGAAACTGGTAATACGCTTTCAGTTCTTGTTCTGTTACGGGAACTCGTAGGTGATACATAGACGCCTTCTCTCTCGTGTACTCTACATAATTCGAGTTGCGGCTAGGCGGCAAGTGCACGTAGCCAACAACGCTGAAACTTGAAGTATGACGAGTATTAATGCTTACACTTGCAGCCAGAATGTTACCGGTCCATCGTTCACCAGTGCCACTTTCATATCGGCAGCAAACTCTCCGGTCTGGGTTTCCACCCCGCGCTCACGGCACTGACCAACAAAGTACTGATACAGCCGATCGGCATCGCTCGGCACCGCACCGCGCGAGAAGCTCGGGCGCATACCTTTTTGCGTGTCGGCGACCAGAGTAAACTGCGACACCACCAGCACGCTGCCACCGGCTTGCTGTACGTTGAGGTTCATCTTGTCGTTCTCATCGCCAAAGATGCGGTATCCCAGCACTCGCTCACACAGGCGTTCGGCTTTTTGTTCGTTATCGTCCGCCTCAACCCCCAACAACACTAACAAACCGGGGCCAATCTTGCCTACCGTCTGGCCTTCAACCACTACGCTAGCATTTAACACCCGCTGAATTAACGCAATCATAAATGCTCTTCCTGCTCCCATTTCTGCTGTTGCTGATAGACACGATATTCACTCAACGTAACGGTGATTTCAGCACCGAGTAACACGATACACCAGCTCCAATACACCCACAGGAATAAAATGGGGATCACCGCCAACACGCCATAGATCAGCTGATAAGACGGAAACATGGTGACGTAAAACGCAAAAGCCTTCTTGCCCAGTTCAAACAGCACCCCGGCCACCAGAGCACCGACCAGCGCATCCTTTGGCGGCACCCGCACTGTAGGGACGATACTGTACAGCAGCCAGAAAGATACCCACGACAGGAGCAATGGAAAAACCCGCAGTACTTCATCAATCAGGCCATTAACGCCGGTTTGTGCCAGCCAATTCAGCGACAACAGATAAGAGCTGATCGCCATGCTGGCCCCCACCAACAGCGGCCCCAAGGTCAGCACCATCCAATAAACCGCAAAAGAAAACACGATCGGGCGTTTATTCTTGCTGCGCCAAATGGTGTTCAGCACGGTATCCACCGAGGATATCAGCAACAGCGCGGTAATTATCAGGCCGCAGGTCCCTACCGCCGTCATCTTGTTGGAGTTGGCAACAAACTGCTCGAGGTAACGTTGGATCACGTTACCAGCAGCAGGCATAAAATTAGAGAAAATAAAGCTTTTCAACTGGACGCTGATGTCAGAAAACATCGGGAAAGCAGCAAACAGCGCAAACACCACGGTAATCAGCGGCACCAGAGAAAGCAAAGAAACATAGGCCAGATGGCCTGCCAACATGCTTAAGCCATCGTGATCGATACGTTTCATCAGCAACCGCCCGAAGGTCACTCCGGGTTTAAACGGCGCAGACAGCTTTTTTCGGCGGAAAAACGACATATCCACTCCTTGAGATCGAGCCCTACGCCTTAAGCTTATACCCAAAATAATTCGAGTTGCTTGTAGGCGGCAAGCGCTGGGGAGCCCAGGAGCATAGATAACTATGTGACTGGGGCGACAGCGCGCAGCCAACACCCAAGCAGCTTGAAGTATAACGGGTATAACGCGCGGTGTTTATTGAGCAAAATAAGCCGGAATCACCTGCCGATCGGTCACCTGCACCGCTTTGATACCCAGCGCTTCGGCCGCTGCCACATTGGCGGCAACATCGTCGAAAAACACCGCATGCTCTGGCGGGGTATTTTCCGCAGCCAGCACATGCTGATAAATGCTGGCATCGGGTTTGCGCATACCGATATCTTGCGACAGGTACATATGATCGGCCGCTTCAGCCACCTGCGGGTAGTGCTGCGGCCAGTAGTTGCAGTGCAGGCGGTTGGTATTTGACAACACCACCACGCGATGCCCCTCAGCGCGCAAGCGATGCATGATGTCGATCACCTCCGGGCGCAGGGCGACAAACACCGCCTGCCAGCCGGTGGCGAATTGTTCGAAACTGAGCGCAATCCCCATCTCCTCACAGAGTTTGGCAGCAAAATCTTCGTCGCTGATTTCACCGCGTTCGTGCTGCTGGAAGACTTCGCCCATGCTGAAACGATCGGTCAACATTGCCAGCGGTGTACCGCTCAAATTACTCCACACCCCCAGTACACGTTTGAAATCGATATCGACGATCACATTACCTAAATCAAAGATATACAGCATAGTCCTCTCCTGATGGGCCAGTGAGATTTTACTGTAACGGGAAAAGTTAAGGCTGAACAGGGAACAAAGGTGAAAAGCGCACGACAAGGCGTAGAAACGGGGCTCAGGGGAAGAAAAACTCAGGGCGCCTTAACGCGCCCTAAGCATTGCGGATTAAATCGGTTGATTAACCTTCTTTAGGACCGCGGTTCGCACGCTTACGATCGTTTTCCGTCAGGTGACGCTTACGGATACGGATCGAGATTGGCGTCACTTCTACCAGTTCGTCATCATCGATAAATTCCAGAGCTTGCTCCAGAGACATCTTGATGGCGGGAACCAGGGTAGTCGCTTCGTCAGTACCAGAAGCACGCATGTTGGTCAGCTTTTTACCGGTCAGGCAGTTCACGGTCAGGTCGTTAGAGCGTGAGTGAATCCCGATGATCTGGCCTTCATACACTTCTGCACCGTGGCCCAGGAACAGCTTACCGCGATCTTGCAGGCCGAACAGGGCGAATGCTACCGCTTTACCCTGGCCGTTGGAGATCAGCACGCCGTTCTGACGCTGGCCCACTTCGCCTGGACGCACGTCGTCGTAGTGGCTGAAGGTGGAGTACAGCAGGCCAGTACCGGAAGTCATGGTCATGAATTCGTTACGGAAACCGATCAGGCCACGGCTTGGGATCACATAGTCAAGGCGGACACGGCCCTTGCCATCTGGATCCATGTTTTTCAGGTCGGCTTTACGCTCGCCCATCGCCTGCATCACAGAACCCTGATGCTGCTCTTCGATGTCCAGAGTCACGTTTTCGAATGGCTCCTGCTTGCGGCCATCGATTTCGCGGAAGATGACTTTCGGACGGGAAACCGCCAGTTCGAAACCTTCACGGCGCATGTTTTCGATCAGTACCGACAGGTGAAGCTCACCACGGCCTGAAACGCGGAATGCATCAGCATCTGCCGTTTCTTCCACGCGCAATGCCACGTTGTGTACCAGCTCTTTGTTCAGGCGCTCAAGGATCTGACGTGAAGTCACATACTTGCCTTCTTTACCGCAGAACGGTGAGGTGTTGACGTTAAAGAACATGCTGACGGTCGGCTCATCAACCGACAGAGCAGGCAGTGCTTCTACCGCATTCACATCACAGATGGTATCGGAGATATTCAGTTCGCCCAGACCGGTGATGGCGATGATGTCGCCTGCTTCAGCCACGCTGGCTTCGATGCGCTCCAGACCCATGTGGGTCAGTACCTTACCGATTTTACCGTTGCGGGTTTTACCTTCGCTGTCGATAACCGTGATCTGCTGGTTAGGCTTCACTTTACCGCGCTTGATGCGGCCAATGCCGATAACGCCAACGTAGTTGTTGTAATCGAGTTGGGAAATCTGCATCTGGAACGGGGCATCCAGCTCAACCTTCGGCGCTGACACGTGGTCAACGATCGCCTGGTACAGCGGGGTCATGTCTTCGGCCATATCGTTATGGTCGGAACCCGCGATCCCCAGCAGAGCGGAAGCATAGATGATTGGGAAGTCGAGCTGTTCGTCGGTGGCATCCAGGTTAACGAACAGATCGAAGACCTGATCAACAACCCAGTCAGGACGCGCACCAGGGCGGTCAACCTTATTGATAACCACGATCGGTTTCAGACCGTTAGCAAAGGCTTTCTTGGTCACGAAACGGGTTTGCGGCATTGGGCCATCCATCGCATCCACGACCAGCAGCACCGAGTCGACCATTGACATCACTCGCTCTACCTCACCGCCGAAGTCGGCGTGTCCTGGGGTATCTACGATGTTGATGCGGTAGTCTTTCCAATTAATGGCGGTGTTTTTTGCGAGGATGGTAATCCCACGCTCTTTCTCCAAATCGTTGGAGTCCATTACACGTTCAGTTGCTTCCGCACGCTCTCCGAAAGTACCGGATTGTTGCAGCAATTTGTCAACCAGGGTGGTTTTACCATGGTCAACGTGGGCAATAATGGCGATGTTACGCAAATTTTCGATCACAGCTTTGCCTCAGGCATTAGAAATAGCGCGCTATTGTACACGTATTAAGCGAGGGACTAAACAAGATCACAACACTCTCTTATAAACAACTGTGTACAGGTCAGTTTGTGATCTCATTCACGGTGCAAAAAGCAGCAATCAGTCGCGTTTTGCACCATTTAAGTGCCCCAGGCGGCATTATTTGCACCATACCAGTGCATTGCTCCACCCGTGGTGCATACTACGGGTGGGTAAAACCCGCGCAAAAAGGCGATTATTTCGCTTTTAAAAAGTTGGCACAGTTTTCGCTTTAGTCTACACAAGGCGAAATCAAGCCAGTTTCCACAGATTCGTTCCACGACGACGACAACGATAAATCCGGGAGAGTTAAGTATGTCCGCTGAACACGTTTTAACGATGCTGAATGAGCATGAAGTGAAATTTGTAGACCTGCGCTTCACTGACACCAAGGGTAAAGAACAACACGTCACCATCCCTGCTCATCAGGTAAATGCCGACTTCTTCGAAGAAGGTAAAATGTTTGACGGCTCCTCAATCGGTGGTTGGAAAGGCATCAACGAATCTGACATGGTACTGATGCCAGATGCCAGCACGGCGGTTCTGGATCCGTTCTTTGAAGAATCTACGCTGATCATTCGCTGTGACATCCTCGAGCCAGGCACCATGCAGGGCTATGACCGCGATCCGCGTTCTATTTCCAAGCGTGCAGAAGACTTCCTGCGTTCTTCCGGCATCGCCGATACCGTGCTGTTCGGGCCAGAGCCAGAGTTCTTCCTGTTTGACGACGTGCGTTTCGGCAGCAGCATCCGTGGTTCCCACGTGAGCATTGATGACATTGAAGGCGCCTGGAACACCAGCACCAAATACGAAGGCGGTAACAAAGGCCACCGTCCAGCGGTGAAAGGCGGTTACTTCCCAGTACCACCGGTTGATTCTTCACAGGACATCCGCTCTACCATGTGTTTGACCATGGAAGAAATGGGCCTGGTGGTTGAAGCTCATCACCACGAAGTGGCTACCGCCGGTCAGAACGAAGTGGCAACCCGCTTCAACACCATGACCAAAAAAGCCGACGAAATCCAAATCTACAAATACGTGGTGCACAACGTGGCTCACGCATTTGGTAAAACCGCAACCTTTATGCCAAAACCGATGTTCGGTGATAACGGTTCCGGTATGCACTGCCACATGTCGCTGTCCAAGAACGGGACCAACCTGTTCGCTGGCGACAAATACGGCGGCCTGTCCGACATCGCGCTGTTCTACATCGGCGGTATCATCAAGCACGCCAAAGCGATCAACGCCCTGGCAAACCCAACCACCAACTCTTACAAGCGTTTGGTGCCGGGTTATGAAGCACCGGTGATGCTGGCTTATTCTGCCCGTAACCGTTCAGCGTCTATCCGTATCCCAGTGGTTGCCAGCCCGAAAGCGCGCCGTATTGAAGCTCGCTTCCCGGATCCAGCGGCTAACCCATACCTGTGCTTCGCCGCACTGCTGATGGCTGGCCTGGACGGCATCATCAACAAGATCCACCCTGGCGATGCCATGGATAAAAACCTGTATGACCTGCCGCCGGAAGAAGAAGCCGAGATTCCAAAAGTGGCTGGTTCTCTGGATGAAGCCATGGCTGCACTGAACGAAGACCGCGAGTTCCTGACCCGTGGCGGCGTGTTCACCGACGATGCGATCGATGCTTACATCGAACTGCGTAAAGAAGAGATGGACCGCGTTCGCATGACGCCGCACCCAGTAGAGTTTGAATTGTACTACAGCGTTTAAATGAGACCTTGCGCCATCTGTCGATGGCGCACCGGTTCAGTTGCCGTTTTTTTGTTGCCGTGGAAACTTTTTAGCCCATCTCTGATGGGCTTTTTTCTCCACTGTATTTTCTAAACTATTTCATACCGCGATAGTGCAGGATGGAGTAGGATGGATGCACTAAAAAGGTGCAGAAGTCTGCTGTACCCAAGGAGTTTCATGGGGCCAGACTGGCAACCGAGCACATCCCCTGAAGCTTGGTCAGCAAAATAACCGCGGTGAACAAGGCCGGCCAACAACGCTGTGCCTTGAAAGATGAAGGGCATATATGGCAACTGGCAAGCTACCCGACGCTGGGCAGATCCTCAATTCTCTTATCAATAGCATCCTGCTGTTGGACGATCGGCTTGCTGTTCATTATGCCAACCCGGCGGCACAGCAGCTGCTAGCCCAGAGTTCCCGTAAACTTTTCGGTACGCCACTGCCTGAACTGCTGGGCTATTTTTCGCTCAACATCGAGCTGATGCGTGAGAGCCTCAATGCTGGCCAAGGCTTCACCGATAATGAAGTCACCTTGGTGATCGACAGCCGCGCACATATTCTCTCTCTGACCGCCCAGGCACTGCCGGAAGGCTTTATCCTGATCGAGCTGGCACCAATGGATAACCAGCGTCGCCTGAGCCAGGAGCAGCTACAGCACGCTCAGCAAGTGGCAGCGCGCGATCTGGTGCGCGGATTGGCACATGAAATCAAGAACCCACTCGGCGGCCTGCGCGGCGCAGCACAGTTGCTGGCCAAAGCGCTGCCCGACCCGGTGCTGACCGAATACACCAAGGTGATCATTGAACAGGCCGATCGGCTGCGTAATCTGGTGGATCGCCTGTTGGGGCCGCAGCGGCCTGGGCAACATATTACCCAAAGTATTCATCAGGTTGCAGAACGCGTTTGCCAGTTGGTGTCGTTGGAAAAACCGGATAACGTCACGCTGGTGCGTGATTACGACCCCAGCCTGCCAGAGCTGGCGCACGATCCGGATCAGATAGAACAGGTTTTGCTCAACATCACCCGCAACGCTCTGCAGGCGCTGGGTCAAGCAGGCGGCACCATCACGCTGCGTACGCGCACCGCGTTTCAGATCACTTTGCACGGTACGCGTTATCGGTTGGCAGCACGCATCGATATCGAAGATGACGGCCCCGGCGTCCCGGCGCTGCTGCAAGATACCCTGTTTTACCCGATGGTCAGTGGCCGCGAGGGGGGGACCGGCCTGGGATTGTCTATCGCCCGTAATCTTATCGATCAGCATTGCGGAAAAATTGAATTTAACAGTTGGCCAGGACATACCGAATTCTCGGTCTACCTGCCTATTCGCCAGTGAGGTTTGCTATGCAACGAGGGATAGTCTGGATCGTCGATGACGATAGTTCCATCCGCTGGGTGCTTGAACGCGCGCTCACTGGAGCCGGCGTTAGCTGCGTCACCTTCGAAAGTGGCCATCAAGTGCTGGAACAGCTTGCCACGCAAACTCCCGACGTACTGTTGTCTGATATCCGTATGCCGGGTATGGATGGCCTGGCGCTGCTCAAGCAGATAAAACAGCGCCACCCAATGCTTCCGGTCATCATAATGACCGCGCATTCGGACCTGGATGCTGCCGTCAGCGCCTATCAGCAAGGCGCGTTTGATTATCTGCCGAAACCCTTTGATATCGACGAGGCCGTTGCGCTGGTAGAGCGCGCCATCAGCCATTATCAGGAACAGCAGCAACCGGCACGCAGCCAGCCGATCAGCGATCCGGCAGCCGATATCATCGGTGAAGCGCCAGCGATGCAGGACGTGTTCCGCATTATCGGCCGCCTGTCGCGTTCATCCATCAGCGTGTTGATCAACGGTGAATCGGGAACCGGTAAAGAGCTGGTCGCCCATGCGCTGCACCGCCACAGCCCGCGCGCTAAATCCCCGTTTATCGCCCTGAATATGGCGGCGATCCCTAAAGACCTGATCGAATCCGAGCTGTTCGGCCATGAAAAAGGGGCGTTTACCGGTGCCAACCAGATCCGCCAGGGGCGCTTTGAGCAGGCTGACGGCGGTACGCTGTTCCTGGATGAAATCGGTGATATGCCGCTGGATGTACAAACCCGCTTGCTGCGCGTGCTGGCAGACGGCCAATTTTATCGCGTTGGGGGCTATGCTCCGGTCAAGGTGGATGTGCGCATTATTGCCGCCACCCACCAGAACCTGGAGCTACGGGTGCAAGAAGGTAAGTTCCGCGAAGATCTGTTCCATCGTCTGAACGTGATCAGGGTGCACCTGCCGCCGCTGCGCGAGCGCCGAGAAGATATTCCCCGCCTGGCCCGCCATTTCCTGCAGGTCGCCGCCAAAGAACTGGGCGTGGAAGCAAAAAATCTGCACCCGGAGACCGAAACCGCCCTCACCCGCCTGCCATGGCCAGGCAACGTGCGCCAGTTGGAGAATACCTGCCGCTGGTTAACGGTGATGGCCGCCGGGCAAGAGGTGCTGATTCAGGATCTGCCAAGCGAGCTGTTTGAAACCAGCGCGCCAGAATCGGCTGGCCACAGCCTGCCGGACAGTTGGGCGACTCTGCTGGCACAGTGGGCCGATCGCGCGCTGCGTTCCGGGCATCAAAATCTGCTGTCAGAAGCTCAGCCCGAAATGGAGCGAACCCTGCTTACCACCGCCTTGCGCCATACGCAGGGGCACAAACAGGAGGCCGCCCGCCTGCTGGGATGGGGTAGGAATACGCTAACGCGGAAATTGAAAGAATTGGGGATGGAGTAATCCGTGCGCTTGATAGTAAAAACATAATCGAGCGCACAAAAAACAGCCAAATTGAGACTTTACAGAGCATGCGACAGCAGTATGATCGAGTCGCAAACTCAGGAGGTTGTTTGATGTTGGATTCTCTTATCGTTTTTATTACCCATGGCGCAGACGTCAGTTCTGCCGTCAGCCACACGCCGCAGGCAGCCTTTGCCGCGGTACTGTGCGCCGCACTGATCAATTTCTTCAATTAAAATAACAGCCGCAAATGCGGCTGTTATTTTAAACATCAAATCACCCGAGAAAACTGCTGAGTACGCGCCTGCTTGCGCAAGTAAATATCAAAACACATGCAGATATTGCGGATCAGCAAACGCCCGCGCGGCGTGACACGGATACCCTGTTCATCACGCACCACCAGCCCATCGCGTTCAAACGGAGCCAACAGCTCTAGATCTGGCGTGAAATAATCCGCAAATGTGATCCCATACTGCTGCTCAATCGGCTGATAGCTTAGTTGGAAATTACAGATCAAAGTTTTGATCACATCACGACGCAGGCAGTCGTCTTCCGTCATTGCCAAGCCACGCCAGAGCGCATTGCCACGCTCTTGCACATCGGCGTAATACACCTTGAGCTCTTTCTGGTTCTGCGCGTAGCTGTCGCCAAGCATACTGATGGCAGAAACCCCCAGGCCCAGCAGATCGCTGTCCCCCTGAGTGGTGTAGCCCTGGAAGTTGCGGTGCAACTTGCCTTCACGTTGAGCGACCGCCAGTTCGTCATTCGGCCGAGCAAAGTGATCCATACCGATAAACTGGTAACCCGATTCGGTCAGCGAAGCGATGGTTTGCTGCAAAATGTCGAGTTTCTGCTGCGCACTCGGCAAATCAGCATCTTTGATTTTACGCTGCGCGGCAAACAGGTTCGGCAAATGTGCGTAGTTGAATACGCTCAGGCGATCCGGGTTCAGTTCCGCCACGCGCTGCAGCGTGAAGGCAAAGCTTTCCGGCGTCTGCTTTGGCAGGCCATAAATCAGATCGATATTGGTGGAGTTGAACCCCAGCGCTTTAGCACGAGCGATCAGCGCGAAGATAAAGTCTTCGTTCTGTTCACGGTTCACCAGGCGCTGCACTTCTTTATTGAAGTCCTGCACCCCCATGCTCAGGCGATTGAATCCCTCAGCACGTAAATGATCCAGCACATCCAGCTCAATTTCGCGCGGATCAACCTCGATCGACATCTCCGCATCCGGCAGGAAATCAAAATGCTGGCGCAACGTGGCCATCAACCGGCTGATTTGCTGTTTGCTGAGGTAAGTTGGCGTTCCCCCGCCCCAGTGCATCTGATTAACCTTACGGCCTGCAAACAGCGGCGCACGGGCAGCAATCTCGCGCGCCAACACCGCCAGATATTCATCCGCCTTGTGAGTTTGGCGTGTCACCAATTTATTGCAGCCGCAGAAATAGCAGAGCTTGTGACAGAAAGGAATATGCACATACAGCGACAGCGGGCGCTCAGGATAACGCGCGGCGGCGCGTTTAAACGCCACGTCGTCGTAGCTCTGGTTAAACTCCAGCGCTGTAGGGTATGAGGTATAACGCGGCCCCGAGTAATTATACTTTTGGATCAGGGCCAAATCCCAGACTATCGCCTGTTCTGACATGCTCGCTCACTCCTTCCGATCACCCCTTCATCTTTTAAGCTGCAGGGATTTACCGCCCACCTGTAACTTAAAATCTATTGGGTCTCTTTTTCCTACCGGGCCGGGAAATGGGCAGTGATCTACGCTGTCTGGCCACGGAAGCGCTGCGAAAACGCGCTTTGCGCTTCGACAACCGCCATAGTTTACCGAATAACCACAGTAGATAACATGTCAATAGTAGGGCTATTACCAGGATCAACCACATGTCACGTTAAAATACGTCTTTTGGGTTACCGCTTTTCAGCAGCTTCAGGATGTCTTCCTGCTTCTCTTCCACTTCATCATCTTCATCGCCTAATTCGATGCCTAATTGCTCCATCAGAGCATCGATACGATCCAGCGTTTGTTCAACATATGCCTGATCTTCTGCATTCAGGGTGTCACCATCATCCAGGCGATCCAGCAATGCATCCAGACGTTCGTCATTTTCCAGCTTCGCCAATTCTTCTTCTGGCGTCAAACGAGGCTTGGCTGCAGTCTTGGGTTTTGGCTGCGGTTTAGCCTTCGCTTTAGCATCAACCACCAGTGCGACTGGCACTTTGCTGCCAATACGTGGATCTTTGGGCTGCTCCGCTGCTTTGTTTTTCTGGTTGGCAGATTCAACCTGGGTGCGTGAACCAGAAGCATGACCACGGCGTTTTTTCAGACGCTTGCGCTCACGAGCTTCCTGATCGAGCTCCACACGGCTTTTCTTTTTACTTTTTGGCGTCGCCGCGCTGCTGCGTGGGGCGCGAGGTGCTTTTGATGGTTGGTTCATGGCGTGTGCTCTTAGGTGGGTAGATTCAGTATAGAATTGCTATACGATTGCGGCGGAATCTAGCAGAAAGTAGACAAAGAAAAAAGGCGGCAGGTTAAACCTGCCGCCTATTTCGCACCTTCAATTGAAGGATATTCCTGCTACGCGCTCCGTGCGTACACTCAACGTCCCGGTTTTTCCATCTGCTATAACCGCATTCCCTGCAACTATGCCTTCATCCTGAAAAGGAAATTCGTCCCTAGTGCAATCCGTTAGCCTTCGCCCTTCCTGAGCGTGCTTCCCGCATGCATCCAAATTGCAGTTACTTCACCATCCATATGCTATTCGTACACTCCGGTACAAATAGTTCAATTCCATCTGAAATCATCCTGATACTCATTACACGCCCTGTGTATTCCATGAGATTTATCACCCTTCCTGGATGTTCCTGTTTCCTTCGCGTCCTGCGTTGAGAGCTACTTTACGCCTTTAGGAATTGTACTCAAGGTACCTACAACAGACTTACAGTGATATTTTCGCCATAAAATAACTAACAATTTGTTTTTTAAACAAAAAAAATAAATGAACATTTAAATAAAGAGACATTACCCTCTATTGGAATGGCAAATGTCTTACACGGCAGGAGCCAATTTGCTGGAATGGACTACTCGCTAAACGCATTAAAACCGAGAAAAACACCATTTTGATACCGATGCAGTTATAATCGCCCACCAGATAGCCATCCTCACGGAGACGAAAACGTTGACCAGCAAGAATTACAATTATCATATGACCCACTTCGTCATCAGTGCGCCCGATATTCGCCACCTTCCGGGGGATGAAGGTATTGAAGTCGCATTTGCCGGCCGTTCCAATGCCGGTAAGTCCAGTGCGTTGAATACCCTGACCAATCAGAAAAGCCTGGCTCGTACCAGTAAAACCCCTGGTCGTACCCAATTGATAAACCTGTTTGAGGTGGAAGAAGGCATTCGTCTGGTGGATTTGCCTGGCTATGGCTATGCAGAAGTCCCTGAAGAGATGAAACGCAAATGGCAGCGGGCACTGGGCGAATACCTGCAGATGCGCAACTGTCTGAAAGGCTTGGTGGTACTGATGGATATCCGCCACCCGCTGAAAGATCTCGACCAGCAGATGATTCAGTGGGCCGTTGATGTCGGCACCCCGGTGTTGGTGCTGCTGACCAAAGCCGACAAACTGGCGTCCGGGGCGCGTAAGGCGCAGCTCAATATGGTGCGTGAGGCAGTGCTGCCATTTATGGGGGATATTCAGGTTGAAGCGTTCTCATCACCGAAAAAAATCGGTGTCGACAAACTGAGCCAAAAGCTGAACACTTGGTTTAATGAGATCCCACCCGAGGTTCTGCCTGAAGAAGACGACACTAGCGGGGAGTAACCGCTGATTGTGGGTAAAAAGCCGATGCTGAGACATCGGTTTTTTTATGTGCGCCATTCACTACTTGTTATCCAGTTACATTTCTGACTAAAAGCCATCAGAAACACTTATGGCTCATTGAGTAACGAATACAGACAGAAGCAAATGGTGAGAGAGAGTTGGCAAAGAAGGAATAAGCGGAGAAAGCTAAGGGAAGAATCTATGCGGGCCTTTGTTTATACAATAAAAAACGCCCCAGTCAAAACCGACTGGGGCGGCTAATATTCAGCCAAATCCGATTACGTGAAGTAAAAGGTCTGAAAGATAGAACATCTTACCTCTGTACCCTACGCCTGTAACTCTACATCATTTTTTCACGGTGCAAAAGAATTTTTTGTAGTTTAGTTACACGAAAAAAGGACTAAGAACGGCGATATTAAAGAAACAATCGCCGTATATTGTAGCTTAATTACGAAAACTGCTTAGGTTATCGCCAGTTAGGCGTACACCTCTGACAAACGCGATAACGCAATCAGTGGGCTTCATCCCAGTTTTTCCCGACGCCGATATCCACCTTCAGTGGCACAGCCAGCTTCATGCTGCCCTCCATCAGCTCGTGAATGCGCAGGCTCGCCTCTTCAATGGCTGACTCGTGCACTTCAAACACCAATTCATCATGTACCTGCATGATCATGCGCACTAACGGTTTTTCCTGCGCCTGCAACCAGGCATCCACTTCAATCATTGCCCGCTTGATGATATCCGCGGCAGTACCCTGCATTGGGGCATTAATCGCCGCCCTTTCGGCAGCCTTGCGGCGCATCGCATTACTGGAGCGTACGTCCGGCAGATACAGCCGACGGCCATCCAGCGTGCTGACATAGCCCTGCTCGGAAGCCTGGTGGCGTGTGCGTTCCATATATTCCAACACACCCGGGTAGCGTTCAAAGTAGAGATCCATATAGCGCTGTGCTTCGCCACGCGGGATCCCCAACTGACGCGCCAAACCAAACGCACTCATCCCGTAAATCAGACCAAAGTTAATTGCCTTAGCACTGCGGCGCTGTTCGCTGGTCACTTTGTCGAGTGGCAAACCAAACACCTCTGCGGCTGTTGCACGGTGAATATCTTTGCCCTCAGCAAAAGCCTTCAGCAAACCCTCGTCCTGCGACAAGTGAGCCATGATGCGCAACTCAATCTGCGAGTAGTCGGCAGCAACAATGCGATAACCTTCTGGCGCAATAAACGCTTGGCGGATACGCCGGCCTTCATCGTTACGCACCGGGATGTTCTGCAGGTTCGGATCGCTGGAAGAAAGACGCCCCGTTGCCGTCACCGCCTGATGATAAGAAGTATGCACCCGCCCGCTAACCGGATTAATCATCAGCGGTAGTTTGTCGGTATAGGTGGTTTTCAGTTTCGCCAAGCCACGATATTCCAGCAGCACTTTTGGTAACGGATAATCAAGCGCCAGCTCGGCCAAAACCTCTTCATTAGTCGAAGGTGCACCACCGGGGGTTTTCTTCAAAATGGGTAATTTTTGTTTTTCATACAAAATGGCCTGTAGCTGCTTGGTTGAAGCCAGATTAAATGGCTCTTCAACCAATTCATGCGCTTGCACTTCAAGCTCGGCCAGGCGTTTGGTCAGCTCTTTGGAATGCGCCGCCAGAATGTTTTGATCAATCAGTACACCGGTTCGTTCGATATGGGAAAGCACCGGCAGCAGTGGCATTTCAATTTCATTGAATACCCTCAGCAGGTCTTCACTTTCCTTCAGTTTTGGCCACATTGCCAAATGTAGCTGTAGCGTAACGTCAGCATCTTCAGCGGCGTAAGGCCCCGCCTGCTCAAGGGCGATCTGATTGAAAGTCAGCTGATTTTTGCCTTTACCAGCAATCTCTTCAAAGGTGATGGTTTTATGACCAAGGTAGCGATCGGCCAGGCTGTCCATATCATGACGGCCACTGACGCTGTCCAGTACGTAGGACTCAAGCATAGTGTCATAAGCAATACCACGCAGATCGATTCCATAGCGCGCCAGAAGGCTCTTATCAAACTTCAGGTTCTGCCCGACCTTCAGCGCCTTGTCATCTTCCAGCAGCGGCTTCAGGGCCGCCAACACCTGGGCACGATCCAATTGAGGGGGAGCATCAAGGTAATCATGTGCGACCGGCAAATAGGCCGCTACGCCCGGCTCAATGGCAAAGGATAAACCAATCAGATTGGCAGTTAAGGTATCCAGGCCATCAGTCTCGGTATCAAAAGCAAATACGTCCGCTTTTTTCAGGCGCTCGATCCAATCAGCAAAGGTTTCCTCATCGAGGATCGTGACATAGCCCTCTTGCGATAGCGTGGCTTCACTTGCCACCTTAGGTGTATCAGCGACTGCAGCCGGTTTGGCTCCGCTAACGGCTTTACGTGCGCTACCTTTGTTTTCCAGCCAGGTACCCGCTTCAACATCAGCCATCCAGCGCTTGAATTCGTATCGCTTAAACAGTGCCTGCAATTGATCTACGTCCGGCTGGCTCACCTGCAGTTCACCACAGCTGAGCTCCAGTTCAACGTCGGTTTTAATCGTTGCCAACTGATAAGAGAGGTACGCCACCTCTTTATTCTGCTCCAGTTTCGCAGCCATGGTTTTGGCACCACGGAAACTCAAGGTGGCAATGCTGTCGAGGTTAGCATAGAGCGCATCCAGCCCTCCTAGCCCTTGCAGCAACGCCTGAGCGGTTTTCTCACCCACACCGGGCACTCCAGGTATGTTATCTGACGAGTCCCCCATCAGCGCCAGGAAATCGATAATCAGCTCAGGAGGAATGCCGTATTTTTCACGCACTTCCTGCGGGCCAAGGATCGTATTGTTCATGGTGTTGATTAGGGTGATATTCGGCGTTACCAACTGCGCCATATCTTTGTCACCCGTGCTGATCAAAACCGCATGACCGGCCTTTTCCGCCTCTTGTGCCAAGGTTCCAATCACGTCATCTGCTTCTACGCCAGGCGTTACAATCAGCGGCAACCCCATGGCTTTCACCATTTGGTGCAGGGGCTCGATTTGCGCCCGCAAATCATCCGGCATCGGTGGCCGATGTGATTTATAAGCGGCAAACAGATCATCACGGAAGGTTTTACCTTTGGCATCGAATACTACCGCTACGTGGCTCGGAGTGTACTGCAAAAGCAGGCTGCGCAGCATATTCAGCACCCCGTACATCGCCCCGGTCGGTTCGCCAACGGAGTTAGTCAGCGGTGGGAAAGCATGATAAGCACGGTAGAGGTAGGAGGAACCATCTACCAGGGTGAGTGGGTTTTCTGCAATCTGGGCCATGAGCGTTTCTTTATTCGTGAAAAGACTGCGGTAAGCATGCCATAGCTAGCCGCTGCTGACGAACCTTAGCGTGCATTTTTGATGAGATTATGCGAAGCGATCCGCAAGATCCTGCCTGTGGATAACTTTGTGCATAGAAAAGATAGCGAATTATAACAACAGATTTGTTGTTATAATTAAAAATAAAAATTACAATTAAATCATTGCGTTAAAATAAATTTTTTTATGCTTTGATATTAATCATCTTTCAAGCAATTTGTGGATATAACTTAAACCAATTTTTAACAGCACAAATAATCAATTTAAATGCCTCAATAACCATAGTACAAGATTAAAAATCTGCACGGGCGAGACGCACACCGCTATTTCTTCGTGGCCAAAACGCTGACTTTCAGCAGCGTTATCTTCCTTCAGTTTCTGTTAAAATATTTATTTCATGCGTACCAGCATATGTAACGATGTTCTCATTAACCGTCAGCACTTAACTCATGCCAAAATTGTTATCCACTGTAATTTTTATCATTTCTTCACTGCTTGCCATCCTGGTGACGGTGTTATGTTCCCTTCCTATCGTTCTAGCCGGTGTTATTAAACTGTTGGTTCCTGTTCCCGCTCTCTGGCGGCGAATCTCCACGTTTGCCGATAGCATGATGTGGTGTTGGTGCCAAAGCCTAGCGTTGCTACTCAGAGTTAACCCAGATATACAATGGGATATTAACGGCCTGAAGGGGTTGGAAAAAAAGAATTGGTATCTGCTTATCGGTAATCACCAAAGTTGGTCTGACATTGTTGTGCTGTGCGTGATCTTCCGTAATCACATACCGATGAATAAGTATTTCCTCAAACAACAGCTAGCCTGGATCCCCTTCGTTGGCCTGGCATGCTGGGCATTGGATATGCCATTCATGAAACGCTATTCGCGCGCCTATTTGTTAAAGCATCCGGAAAAACGCGGGCAGGATATCGAAACCACACGTCGCTCCTGTGAGAAATTTCGTCAACGCCCGACAACGATTGTTAACTTCGTTGAAGGCTCACGTTTTACCGAAGCGAAAAGAATCAAAACGCAATCTCCTTACCGCCATTTGCTGGCCCCCAAAGCCGCGGGTATTGCCTTCACGCTCAGCGCGCTTGGTAACCAATTTGATAAAGTATTAAATGTGACGCTGTTCTATCCAGATAACCAGGCGCATCCATTTATCGATATGCTATGCGGCCGTATGAAACGCGTGGTGGTAAGAATTGAATGCCTGTCGGTGGATGAAACACTGCGCGGGGATTACTTCAACGATAAAGGGTTCAAGCGCAAATTCCAGCTTTGGCTGAATACATTATGGCTAGAGAAAGATCGCCAGCTTGATAAACTCAGGCGCCAATACCGCTAAAAAACGCCGGATTAACCGGCGTTCTTCAATGTATTTACAGATTATTTCTTTTCGCTCAGGAATTTCACGACTTCAGCAAATTGCTTCACGTAAGCCTCCATTGAGCTGGTATCCAAACCATCGGGCTTAACCATATATTTGCCGTTAACAAACATTGCCGGTACGCCACGCAGTTGCAGATCTTCAGCCGCTTTCTGTTGCTGAACCACCAAGGATTTCACAACAAAGCTGTTCAGAGCCGCATCATAATCCTCAGCACTAACCCCCGCCTTCACGAAAACATTACGGATATCATCTGGCGTTTGTACCGTTTGGGTTTTCTGTACAGCTTCAAACATCAGTGGAGTGATTTTGTCTTCCACACCTAAGGCCATCGCCACAGCCCATGCCTGAGTCATCTGTTTGCCCAATGGCCCCAGGAATTCGACATGGTACTTGGTCATTTTAGTGCCGGCTGGCAAGACTTTCTTCACGCTATCAGAAACGTGATAAACCTCTTCAAACTGGTAGCAGTGTGGGCAGTAGAAGGAGAAAAACTCCAATACCTGCGGCTCACCGGTCACTGGTTTGTCTAAGGTGACATACTGAGCACCATCACTGAACTCAGCAGCGGAAGCACTGAACGCCATCATCATGCCAATGAGTGATAACCATATTTTCTTCATAAAACTAAACTCTCCATTATGTTAAAGCTTCAATACATTGGCATCAGCTGCAGAGGAGGTTCCTGCAACAGCTTAACCTGTTCAGTAAATGCCGCAGTCTGAGATAACCAGAAATCAGACTCCGCCATCCACGGAAAACTTTTAGGAAACGCGGGATCCTGCCAACGACGAGCGACCCATGCCAGGTAGTACACCATACGCATCGCCCGCAATGGCTCAATTAACGCTAATTCACGCTGATCAAACTCGGCAAACTCACCGTAGGCCTCCAGCAAGATATCCAATTGCATCAACCGATCGCGGCGTTCACCGTGTAACAACATCCACAAATCCTGCACTGCCGGCCCATTACGCGCATCATCCAGATCGACGAACAATGGCCCATCGCGCCACAGAATATTGCCTGGATGACAATCCCCGTGCAAACGCAATGGCTGCCAATCTAATTGCCAATGCTGCTTGATGATAGCAATCAGATGATCCACGGCATTTAAAAAAGTATCGCGCTGGGCCTTGGGCACTAAAGTACAGTTCGCCAAAACCTGCCGTGGAGCAGTGAGATACTCTTCAATACCGATAGTGGGGCGCTCTGCAAATAGCCTTTCGCTACCCACCTGATGAATACGGCCAAGGAAGCGCCCAACCCACTCCAGTTGTTCAAGACTGTCTATCTCATATTGCCGACCGCCCACACTGGGAAAGACGGTAAAAAAGAAGCCATCCTGGGTATGTAGGGTATTACCCTGCAACACCAGTGGTGCAACAGCCGGGATTTCCGCTTGGGATAGCTCAAGGGCAAACTGATGCTCTTCACCAATTTGTTCCGCACTCCAACGCTCTGGCCGATAAAATTTAACCACGTAACGCTGGCGATCTTCATCCATAAACTGATAAACGCGGTTTTCATAACTGTTCAGCGCCGTCAGCCCGGAATCCACACGCAAACCAATCCCTTCCAACGCATCCATAATCAGATCGGGAGAAAGGGTTGCAAAATTAAAAGCAGAATTATTCATAACAGCCATTCAGTTCGCCAGATAACAGCACCGTGCCAAGTATGAGCAATAGTAGCATCAATCATCACCACTGGATGACTGCACCTGATGAATGCTAGTCTTTAATAACGCCACGGGCACGCAGCAATGCGGTTTTGAAATCTTCTTCGTAATCTTTCTTTAGGCCTGGGATCTGCTCGGTGCCAGCGCTACCGCGCATTTTAAGATGATAAATCAAAATATCATCGCTTAAATCTGCCAAGTCACCTTGAAAACCCGCCTCCTGCGCCAGCTTTTGCAGAAACTGAATTAGGTTGAGGTCCGGATCCTGTTGCCAGGCTGGGTGGAGCAGCTCAATCAACTCGTTTACGCGATGCGTTTTCATATCAATATCATCCAGTGAAGTGAATAAACTCACAAAGTAGCAGGCTTACTCACACAGTGAAAGAACCAGCTTGTCAATAAAAGTAAATCCCCCTATTCAAGCAGGTTTAGCGCTACAATCAGTGCATTAGGTGGAGCAGAGTGATGAACTATGCATAAAGAAATAACCGGCGTTATTCTGGCTGGTGGACGTTCTACCCGCATGGCGGGGGAAGATAAGGGGCTGATTCAACTGGGTGATAAGGCATTGTACCAGCACGTGTTGGTGCGGTTAGCTCCGCAAGTGGGTAACCTTATCATCAGCGCAAACCGCAATCAGCAACGTTACAGAGAAAGTGGCTTACCTGTAGTAAGCGACCTGACGGTAGGCTTCCCCGGCCCGTTAGCGGGCATACTGGCAGGGCTTCACTATGCCAATACCGAGTGGATAGTTTGTGCCCCCTGTGATGTACCAGAACTCCCCCATAATTTGGTTGAACAGCTATGGCAGCATAGAGGCACAGCCCTAGCGGCTTATGCCAGTGACGGCGAGCGGGCACACCCCACATTCGCATTACTGCATGCCAGCCTGTTGAATAACTTGACGGACTATCTGGCCCGTGGTGAACGTAAACTTATGCTGTTTATGGCAGCCATAGGAGCGCAACAGGTTATATTCAATAACCAGCAACAGGCATTTCGTAATTTAAATACGCCCGAAGATTGCCAACAATGGTTGCGAGAAAAAGGGGCCATTGATGGTTAGTTCATTACCGCCTTTACTCGCGATCGCCGCTTACAGTGGTACAGGAAAAACAACGCTGCTCAAGCAATTAATTCCTTTATTGAAACAGCAGCAGATACGGATTGGGCTGATTAAACATACTCATCATGATATGGATGTCGATACGCCAGGCAAGGACAGTTACGAATTACGCAAAGCTGGTGCAAGTCAGACACTGGTGGCCAACGATCGGCGCTGGGCATTAATGACCGAAACCCCCGAACAGAAACCACTGGATTTGGCATATTTGGCCAGCAGGTTTGACAGTAGCAAAGTCGATTTAATTCTGGTGGAAGGATTCAAACATGAACCTATCAGTAAAATTGTTCTTTACCGCGAAGAGGTAGGGAAACCGCTTGAAAGTATGCTGGATAAATATGTTATTGCCGTGGCTAGTGATAAAAAAATAGAGGGTATAATGCATCAATTGGATATCAATCAACCTGAAGAGATCGCCATATTTATTACTCAGTGGCTAAACAAACGAGGGAATAAGTAAGGCTGTTAAGCTTGAGGGCATCGTAAACGCAAAAAGGCCATCCTTACGGATGGCCTTCTGCTTGTTTGATGCCTGGCAGTGTCCTACTCTCGCATGGGGAGACCCCACACTACCATCGGCGCTACGGCGTTTCACTTCTGAGTTCGGCATGGGGTCAGGTGGGACCACCGCGCTA